>JAQUOB010000008.1:0-4730 GCA_028717325.1 Candidatus Margulisiibacteriota bacterium | reverse complement strand
ATTCTATCTAAAAAATAGCTGTTTTGCAAGGCGTTTTTGACCGCCGCTTCAGCCGAAGCCGTTGAACTGACGCGCCAGTCCCTCTCTTTGTTGATATTAAACCAGCAAAATATCTTGACGCGGGAATAGTTGGTTTGGATCTTATTGAAAGCATCGCTGATCCAGGCGGCTTTAGCCCCGCCCTGTTCGGCGCAGGCGAACTCGCCGATCATCAGCGGTTTATCGGTCAGCGCAGTTATCGTCGCGTAAGCGCCGCTAAAGACCTGATCGAACGCTTCCCAACTGCCGCTGCCCCAGTTATAGCCGTCCATCCCCACCCAATCGACATAAGCATCGCCGGGATAATAGGCGGTCATGGCATTCCATGAAACAGCGGGCTGATTTTTATTGTTCGGGCACCAGACCATGATAACGTTGTCGGCTTTTAAGCTGTTTTTTACATTATATATGTAACGCCAGGCTTTGATGTATCTATCGGCGCCACCGCTTTCCCCATTATGACTGCCGTCCCAGGCATACCAATTACCGTTCATCTCATGGGCGAAACGCAGAAAAAGAGGTTTGTTCCAGGCCTTAGCGGCTTGAAGAAAGCTTGTGACATAACTCTCATAACTGCCGGCCGCTATGGCTTCCAGCGTCCCCAGAGCATTGGCTATCTGGGGCTCCCAGGTAATCAGCGGAACGCTGCCGTTGGCGTTGACCGTATTGGCGTCATCGGTTGGAAAGGGATCCGGCCACTGAACGTACCACAAAACAACCGCCAGGTTTCGTCCGATGGAAGATTGGAAGGAAGTTATGTTAGTCATACCGTTGACAAAAGCGCCGATCGCCGCGCCGGAAAAAGCCCCGGCTTTCAGATCGTTCGAGGAAACCTGGGTCACCGTTTGAGCCCCACAGCCAAAAAGAAATAAAAGTAAGACAAGCCAAATGGTTTGGCGCATACCTTATTATCGGAGGTGGACATTGCGGATTTCAAGATTTGATTCGGACGGGCCGACCACCATGATCTGCACCTTGAAAGGCCGCTTGACGATCCCCAGGATCGGGAACGAATATGATTTAAAATAATCGGACGAAAGCCCTTCCATCAGATAATCTTCTTCAAAAGAGGTGGCCGGCACCTGCAGGCGGTCTCGGTCAAAAACCTCGAAGCGCAGGCGCGTCCAAGCGGCCCCTTTTTCGATATTGCCTTTGACTTCAACTTCCAACAGCGACGGATTTTTGATCTCTTCCCCGACTTCCAGGACACAGCCGAGGTCTGTTCCTTTGCCGGACAGAAAATACGACTCCGGCCGCTCCTCGATCTTCTCACCCGGCTTGCCGAAGCCGGAAAATATGGGTTTTTTGCTGTTTGGCATAATTTCATTGTAGCATAGCTGACAAGCCGGATTCAATGAGCTATAATAAATCTCGTGAACAGTTCAGAAGTCACCCAAAAAGGCCGGCTCGCCAAAGCCGCTTCGCGCCGGCTGGCCGTGGTCCCGGCCGAAACGAAAAATCACGCGCTGGAGAAGATGGCCGAGGCGCTCGATAAAAACGCCAAGACCATCCTGGCCGCCAATTCGCTCGATCTCGAGGCTGGAGAAAAAAAGGAGCTTTCAAGAACTCTGCTGGACCGCCTCTCGCTCGACGGCCGACGGATCAAAGGCATGATCGAGGGCCTGAACGTCATCAGAGCTCTGCCCGATCCGGTTGGAGAATTGCTGGCCGACTGGACAAGACCTAACGGTTTAAGAATAAAAAAAATCCGTGTCCCTTTAGGCGTCATCGGCATAATTTATGAGGCCAGACCGAACGTGACGGTCGATTCGGCGGCGCTCTGTCTTAAAGCCGGCAATGCCGTGATCCTGCGCGGCGGTTCGGACGCCATCCAGTCGAACATCGAGATCGCCAAAGTCATCTCCGAAGCCGCGTACAGCGCCGGCCTGCCGGAGAATTCTATTCAATTAATATCCGATACGCGCCGCGAAACCGCCGAAGAGCTGATGGGCGCCCGCGAATATATCGATGTCCTGATCCCGCGCGGCGGCCAGAGCTTGATCCAAACGGTCGTGAAAAAATCGACCATCCCCGTAATTGAAACGGGCGAAGGCAACTGCCACGCTTACGTCGAAAGAACGGCGGACCAAAAAATGGCGGCCGACATTGTCTTTAACGCCAAGTGCAGCCGGCCTTCCGTCTGCAACGCCATTGAGAACTTACTGGTTGACGACGCGATCGCGGCGGAATTTCTGCCGCTGGTCAAACAACGGCTCGACGCCGCTCACGTTGAACTGCGGGGCGACGCCAAAACCCTCTCCATCCTGCCGGGGATCAAGCTGGCGACCGAAGAGGACTGGCAGAACGAATTCCTGGCACTGATCCTGGCGGTCAAGGTCGTGGCCGGGGTTGACGACGCGATCTACCATATCAATAAATACGGGACCAAGCATTCGGAGACCATCGTCACCAGAGACGATAAGGCAGCGAAGAAGTTTACCGATGAAATTGACGCCGCGGCCGTCTACGTCAACGCTTCGACGCGCTTTACCGACGGCTTTGAGTTCGGCTTCGGCGCCGAGATCGGCATCTCGACCCAGAAGCTGCACGCCCGCGGGCCGATGGGCCTGCCCGAGCTGACGTCATATAAATACGTCATCCACGGCAACGGGCAAGTCAGGCAATGAAACGCATCGGCATCATGGGCGGGACGTTCAATCCCGTTCATAAAGGCCATCTGGCGCTGGCCAGGGCCGCCAAAAAAGAGTACGCACTGGATAAGATCGTTTTTATTCCTTCGGGCACCCCACCCCACAAGGCCTTGGGCCAAGTCATTGATAAAAACGAGCGTTTCAAAATGGTCGGGCTGGCGATCAGAGGCCTCCCTGATTATTCCGTTTCGCGGATCGAAATGGACCGTCCCGGTTATTCCTACGCGATCGACACTTTTCGCGGCCTTAAAAAGAAGTTCGGCGCCAGGGCTAAACTGTTCTATATCATGGGGCTTGATTCGATCAATGAGATACTTGAGTGGCGAAAACCGCTTGAGCTGTTCAAACTCTGCGAATTCATCGTCGGCACGCGGCCGGGGACAAAGATCAGGACCTTCCGCCGGCTGATCAAGTTTCCGCCCCTGCAGAAAGAAGTCGACAAGATCCATCTGATGGAGCTCAAGGAAAACATCTCGGCCTCCGATATTCGGCAGAGGTTGAAAGCCCGCAAGCCGGTCAGCCGGTTCGTCCCCAAAGCCGTTGAAGCTTATATTAAAAAGAAAGGCCTGTACAAATGACGGTAATACCGCAAGCCAAGAAGATCGTTCTCCCCAACGGCCTCCGGATCGTCAGCGAAGAGATCCCGGCCATGCGCTCCGTCTCAATGGGGATACTGGCCGGCGTCGGCTCGGGCTCCGAAACACCCAAAGAAGCCGGCCTCTCCCACTACATCGAGCATATGATGTTCAAGGGCACCAAGAAACGCTCCGCCTATGAAATAGCCCACGCCCTCGATTCGATCGGCGGCAAGATGAACGCTTACACCAGCAAAGAAACGACCGTCTATTATGCCGTCGTGCTTGATAAGCATATCGATATTCAGATCGACGTCCTTTGCGACATGGTGCTGGGTTCTCTCTTTGACCCGAAAGAGATGGAAGTGGAAAAAGGCGTGATCCTGGAAGAGATCAAAATGTACGAAGACACGCCGGACGAACTGATCCACGATTATTTCGCCGAAAAGATCCTGCACGGGCACCCGCTCGGCCAGCCGACGATCGGCCACGCGGCCTCGGTCAAAGCGATGAAGCGGGAGAATATTGTCGATTACATCAGCCGGTTCTATTCGCCGAAGAACATGGTCATTTCACTGGCCGGCGCGATACCGGGCAACGTGGTCGACTTGTTAAAGCCCTATTTTGAAAAATATGAGGGCAAAGAGGTCGCCCTCAAACAGCCCCAGCCGGACATCAAAGGGGTCGTCAGTTTAAAAAAGAAAAAAACCGAGCAAACGCATCTCTGCCTGGGCACGAAAGGCCCGTCCCAGCTCGATGACGATCGTTTTGCCTTTGCCATCCTGGACAATATCATGGGCGGCAGTATGAGTTCCCACCTCTTTCAGGAAGTGAGAGAGAAGCGCGGCCTGGCTTACGCCATTTATTCCACCTCCTCCCCTTTCCGCGACTTCGGCATTGCCTACACCTATGCCGGTATCAGCCACGAAAATCTGGTCCAGGTCGTTGACCTGATACTTAATGAATTCAAAAGAATGAAAAAAGAGGGGTTGACACAAGCCGAGCTCGAGCGAGCCAAAGAATATATGAAAGGGACCACGGTCCTGGGGCTTGAATCAACCTCTTCGAGAATGTCTTACATTATGAGATCGGAATTCTATTACAACCGTATCATCACGATCGATGAGGTTTTTGACAAGATCGATAAAGTCACAAACGACGATATCGTGCGCCTGGCCAACCAGTATTTCATCGATCAATATCTGACCCTGGCCGTGATCGGCGATTTCGAAGAACTGCCGATCAAAGAAATCCATTGCTGACGTGATATAATTAGTTATGCTTAAAGTTCAAGTCAAAGTCCTGCCCCACGGCGCAGGCGTGCCTCTGCCGAAATATATGAGCGAACATGCCGCCGGCATGGACCTCTACGCGGCGGTCAACCCGGAAATAGTTATCCCGCCCGGTGAATGGCAGCTGGTGCCGACCGGCCTTGCCATCGCCCTGCCCGAGGGCTATGAAGCCC
>JAQUOB010000007.1:13373-18845 GCA_028717325.1 Candidatus Margulisiibacteriota bacterium | reverse complement strand
ACAATCGCCAACGCTCTCCGGAGATTGAGAACACGTGCGGTGAGCGAGCCAAAGATATTGGTCCTGGGTTTTTCTTCCATCTATTCTTTAGAAAATATCGGGGCGATCATTTCTCTGGTCGGCTTTAAGAATGCTTCTATCGTTGCCCTGGATTTGTCTTCTTCCCCGCTTGAGAAAGCTATGGCACATTTCGGCCAGGCAGTTTTTGGGAGCCCGATCGAATACGTTAAGGGGGATGCTCTCTCGCTTCCCTTTGACAGCGAGAGCTTTGATCTTGTGGCGACACATCTTTTCATGACTCATATTGCGGATCAGCATAAGGGAGAAGTAGTGGCTGAAGCCGGACGTGTTTTAAGGCCCGACCGAGAGTTTATAGA
The DNA here is from genome assembly GCA_028717325.1 of Candidatus Margulisiibacteriota bacterium. Lineage (GTDB taxonomy): Bacteria > Margulisbacteria > WOR-1 > O2-12-FULL-45-9 > XYB2-FULL-48-7 > JAQUOB01. The sequence goes on along the minus strand of JAQUOB010000007.1, from coordinate 18,468 downwards.
TGAAGAAATTGTTGTTCCGCCCGAAACCGATCGGGAGAGATATAAATGGTTTTATGCGACTTTAGCGGATTATTTCCCCGGAACAGCGGAGCAAAAGACCAGGGCGGGAAAATACATGGTGGAACTTGGTTCTTATTCAGTCTTTTATCCTTATGTGAGCAAGAACTCTCTCACTGCCAATTTTAATAGGCATGGACTCGAAGCTCGCTTGGGTGATAAAGAGGATAGGCCGCTTTATGCAGGCACATATGCTGATTTATATCAAATTACAGCAAGAAAGATTTAGCCTCTTAGTTCAAGAGTAGGTGGCATTGGTTGTCGGTGACTCCCAGATCGTGACTTTGGTCAAGCTCTTAAAACTCTTTTTCATCAGTTTATAAATGGTTTCGGCCAGGTTTTCCGACGTCGGGTTCTTTTTGTCAAAAGGCGGAATATCGTTGATCAATTTGTGATCAAAGGCATTGAGCGTCGTCCTTAACCGCTGTTTGATGTTGCGGAAATCTTCGAACAAGCCGATCTTGTTGAGTTTGTTCCCCTTGAGGAAAACCTGGACTTTCCAGGTATGGCCGTGCAGGTTTTCGCAGGAACCCTCGTAGCCGCGCAGAGCGTGGGCCGCGTCGAAAGTGTCTTCTACCATCAGCTCGTACATACTCATATTTTACACTATTTTAACCTGCTTGGCATGAGTGATGGGTTTGCCCAGCAGGCGCGAGCCGAGGTCCTGGAAATTCCCGACGGAGCCGGTGACCAGATATTCATATCTGGGCGGGTTGCCGTGACTTTTGGTCGTGCCGGCTTGGTGCAGAAGTTTTTTGACATCTTTGACCACTTCCTCGGCGGGATCGATGATCGTGACGCCGGCCCCGACTCTCTCCTGAAGGATCTTTAACAGATGGGGATAATGGGTGCAGCCGAGGATCAGCGTGTCGATCTTTTCTTTCAGCAGGGGTTTTAGATATTCTTTGGCGACGCGCCGGGTCTCTTCGGCTTCGACAAAGCCGCCCTCGATCAGCGGCACGAAGAGCGGGCAGGGCTGGCCGAAGACCTGAACGTCTTTATTTAACGCTTCCAGGGTCTTCTGGTAGGCCTGAGAATTGATCGTGCCGACGGTGGCGATGACGCCGATGCGGCCGGTGCGGCTTCTGGCCAGCGCCGCGCGCGAGCCCGGCTCGATCATGCCGACCAGCCGGACCTTGTATTTGTCCTTGAGGAGCGGGTAAGCGATGGCCGATGAGGTGCCGCAGGCGATAACGATCAGCTTGGCTCCTTCATCGATCAGGAAGGGAATGATCTCCTCGTTGATCTTGACGATCTCTTCGGGCGAGCGGCCGCCGTAAGGCACGCGGGCGGTGTCGGCCAGGTAGATGATGTCCTCGTTGGGCAGTTGGCGGGTGATCTCTTTGAGGACGGTGAGGCCGCCGACCCCGGAGTCGAAAACGCCGAGCGGAGAAGAAGGAATGACTTTCTTTTCTTCGGTTTTCCCGGACTTCTGTTGGCCGATCTTTTCGGTCACGACTTTTCTAACGAACCCGACTTCGGAAATATTCCTTCACTCCCTTCAGGATGCTCTCGGCCAGCCGTTCCCGAAAACTCGACGAATTGGCCAGATCGTACTCCTCGTCGTTCGAGAGATAGACCGGCTCGACCAGGACCGCGGGCATGTTCGAATATTTAACGGTATAAAAGCCGACCCGGTGCAGGCCGCGGTCTTTTTCCTTAATGCCGCGCACGATCGCTTCGTGCATCGTCTCGGCAAAATGGCGGCTGATCGGATTATAATAATATGTTTCCGAGCCGGTCACCTTGGTACTGTCAGACGAATTATAATGGATACAGATGAAAATGTCAGCGCCCGCGCGGTTGGCAAAGTCGACCACGTCGCGCAAGTTGGAGCGCCGGTCCTCGTTGCGGGAGAGATAGACCGTGGCCCCGGCTTCGCGCAGTAACTTCGCGCAGGCCTGGGCGGTCTTGAGCGTCAGCTCTTTTTCCGGCGCACTGCCGCGGCCTTCGGCCCCCGGGTCGTCGCCGCCGTGGCCGGGGTCGAGCACGATCGTTTTATGCCTGAGCGAAACATCTTTGACTTCCGAGACGACCGGGGCTAATTTTACGGGTTTAAGCGGCGCCGCTTTTTTCTTCACATTCTTGGTTTCCCAGGCGAACTGGCGTGTCGTTTCGCCGTTGCGCCGGTCGCCGATCTCAACCACGGTCTTATTCCGGCCGAAGACATTAACAATGTCATAATCGATATTTTTTTTCAGGGTCACGACCAGCCGGGCGGTGTCCTTGTTTTTTTGTTCGGCCCGGATCTCATAAATGCGCTTGGATTTCTTTTTCAGGACCTTGAAATGTTTGTCGATAACCGTGCCGGGAAAATCTATGTAAAGTTTATTTTCGAGCAGGAGACCTTTGGCCTCCGACCAGCCCGAGGTATAAACGTCCAGGTAATCGAAACCGCGGTCGCGCTTCATCTCGACGCTCTCAAGCTTTGCCGTGTCGGCAAATGATGAATGACTAATGACTAATGACGAATTAAGGATCAATCCGAAAACTAAAAAGCGCTTAAGCATACGCTTTGATCAGGCGGAGGAGGGTTTCACGCTCGTTCAACTTCGGGTCGTCCAGGACTTTTTCCAGCAGGTCGTTGAGGATTTGCCCGACTTTCGGGCCGGGCGGTATTTTTAGCGCGTTCATGACATCGTTGCCGTCGACTTTGAGGTCTTTGACGTCCAGCGCGTTTTCTTCTTCGACGATCTTATCGATCCTTGTCTGAAGTTCCCGAAGATATTCGCCGTTGTTGACCTTGATCATCGCCTCGGCGTCGGCCCGCCGGAGGGCGAACAGGTCCGCCGAATTGCCGACCCCGCCGATCCGTCGCAGGAAACGCCTGACCGCCGAATCGCTCCACTCGGCCGTATAATCGAACATGTGGTTGCCGATCAGGTTCTTGACACGGTCGATGTCGTCGCGGCCGAATTTTAATCTCTTTAAAATGGTTTCCGCCATTTCGGCACCGACCCGGTCGTGATTGTAAAAGGTCAGGTCGACTTTGCAGGCCGGCTTGCCTATGTCGTGGAGCAGGGCGGCCAGGCGCAAAACGACGCTGTCTTGCGGCGCCGCGTCGCAAGAATAGAGGCTGTGCCAGTAGACGTCGTATTTATGGAATTGCGGCGGCTGGTCGACCCCGAAAGCTCCTGCCAACTCGGGCAGGATGATCACGAGCAAACCCGATTTTCTCATCAGTTCAAAGCCGATCGACGGCCGCGCCGCGCCGAGCATCTTGACCAGTTCGTCATGGAGCCGCTCCGCCGCCACTTTCTTGACGACCCCCAGCGTCTTCGGTATCGCCTCAAACGTCTTTTGTTCAATGGCAAACTCAAGCTTGGCCGCGAAGCGGCAGGCGCGCACCGGTCGCAGGCCGTCCTCGGAAAACCGCGCGAGCGGCTCGCCGACGGCCCTGATGATCTTGGCCGCCAGGTCTTTTTGCCCGCCAAAATCGTCGATCAATTGATCTGATTCGGGATCGTAAGCCAGGGCGTTGATCGTAAAATCGCGGCGGGACAGGTCCCGGTGGATGTCGTCGGTGAACTTGACGTTCTGCGGATGGCGCCCGTCGACGTATTGCTCATCGGAGCGGAAGGTGGTGACCTCGTACTGGCCGTCCGGCAGGATGACCGTGACGGTGCCGTAATCAAGGCCGGTCGGGATGGTTTTTTTAAAAAGCTTGGCGACCGCCTCGGGCCGGGCGCTGGTCGTGATATCCCACTCCGACGGCTCCTGCCCGAGCAGGGAATCGCGCACGCAGCCGCCGACCAGGTAGGCCGCGAAACCGCCTGACTTGAGGGTCTGGATTATCTCTGCCGCTCCGGCCTTTGTTTTGATCATACGTTGTATAAATTATATCATGATACGATGTTGACCGCGCCGGAGATTAGCCCTATAATATCAGCCATGAAAATCACAAACTTCCAGAAAGGATTGATCATCGTTCTGGTTGCCTTTTTTCTGCTCGGCGGACTCCTTTTTATTACCCGTCTTTTGATGGCCGATTCATTTTCCAAGGAAGAGGCCCAGCACGCCCTCTACGGCCTCTGGCTTTATAAAGACCTGAAGTCGTTCGATCTCGCCTCTTTCTGGTACGACACCAATCGCCAGGTCTACTGGCCGTTCTTCCATTCCTGGATTCAGTCGCTCTTTTTTCTGGTCCTGGGCGTCAATTATTTCTCCGCCCGGTTGTTGAGCTTTCTCATCTTTTTTGCCACGCTGATTTTGATGTACGTCGCCTGCGCTCAATTTTCGCAAAAATCGGGCTGGAAGGTCGGGGTACTGGCCGTCCTGCTGGCCCTGACCTCGCCGATCATGCTGAAATACGCCGCCCTGAATACCCTGGAGGGGCTCGGCGCCCTCATCTTTATCGGCACGTTTTACGTCTATTCGATCTATGAAGAGAGAAAACTGCTTAATGAATATGCCACGCTGGCGGTGCTCCTCGGCCTTTCCATTTATACGAACTATCTTTACGCCTACCTGATGCTGCCCGCCTTTATCGTGATGACGCTGGGCAAACTCGGTCCGATCTTTGTGGAAGTTATCTCTCTTAGAAAAAAGGGGGAAAAAGCGGCCTTTCCTTTCGTCTGGTGGTCGTACCGCAAACTTATCGTCCTCCTGGTCCTGGCTATCCTGGTCGCCGGCTGGTTCTTTACCAACGCTTTCTCGCGCAAGATAATGCTCCTTCTGCAGGCGATCTTCCGGTATTCGGGCGGCGAGCAGGTCGGCGGCTTCTGGCCAAATTTGCTCTATTATCCTAAAGCAATAATCGGCAGTTTTACTTTTTCTCCCTGGCTCGGCCTGCTGATCTTTATTTCTTTGTTTTTGCCTTTCCTGGGCTTGCGCTACCGGCATTTCGGCAAGCTCTACACTTTCATCTGGACCGCGCTGGTGCTGGCGACCCTGACCATCCCGACCAAAGCTCCCCAATTCATCTATATCATCGCGCCTTTCCTGTTCATAGTTTTTTCGATCGCGGTCTTCTATCTGCTGGAAAAATACCAGAAGGCCGCCGCCGTGATCCTCCTTGTCATATTTCTGCCGGCCCTGA
>JAQUOB010000007.1:5806-13273 GCA_028717325.1 Candidatus Margulisiibacteriota bacterium | reverse complement strand
CCCCAATTCATCTATATCATCGCGCCTTTCCTGTTCATAGTTTTTTCGATCGCGGTCTTCTATCTGCTGGAAAAATACCAGAAGGCCGCCGCCGTGATCCTCCTTGTCATATTTCTGCCGGCCCTGATTTCGCTGCCGCGCGCGGTCTCGCTCTTTGTCCCCGAGCGGCCGGGGGAGAGCATGGTCTCGGTCCTCAACTATTACCGCCAGGGGCTTTTGACGCGCTACCCGCTGGCCTCCGCGGTCAATCTTCAGCATTTGAATTCCGAAGGGATTGCTTTCCATTTCTGGGACTGGAACGCCCCGGTCCTGGCCGATCCGGCCATCAGCCCCGACGAGATGTTCCGCAACAGCCGGTATTTCCTGACCGTGACCCTTGACACGAACAGTCCCTACCAGTCGGATATTTTGGACGACTCGCTCTTCCTCTGGAACGGTTATCTGGCCGATAAACAGCGGCTCGGCGAGATCAGGGAGTTCTCCGCCCGGCGGTTCGAGCGCATCGGCCTGACCGCCACGATCTACGAAAAAAACACTGCTCAATAATAAGGCTATAATTCCCCCCGTTTCCCAAATTTAGGTGAAATTTCCCGAAATTGCGGCCGACAACATTATGAAGGGAAAAACGCTTAAATCATGCCAAAAACTATTAGAAATTATCTTTGGACGTTCAGTCCCAGGATCTACAGCTATATACATAATCAGGCAAGGGACCAAGGGGTCAAAGCACTAAAACATCAAGGCCTCAATCCTGCCGCTACTCTTCAGCCGGCGCTGGCGACGGCTCCTCTTAAAAGCGCGCGCGATCTTGAAATGCAAACAGTTTTCATGACCAGCCGGATCAATACCCCGATGAACAGGCCGGCCTTATCTCTTGTTGATGAAGCGGCGCAAATAATGCCTTTAATCACTGATATGAGTGAAAGTAATAATGGGATCTTCACTAAAAAGGAATATAGGGAATGGTGCGGTCGAAAAAGAATTTCCGTTAACTATGAAACCCTGCTTAATTACTTGTTGAGCAAATATATGGTTCAGGTCCAGAATATTCAACCAGGCGATGAAAACGATACTTTCAAACTGGTTGATCAGGAACAATTGATCGAGGATGCCGCGGCCGGTTTGAACCGGAACCTGAAAAGAGCCCCGACCCTTCATGCCGTATTTAACATTGCGACGCAGATAATGTCGGAGCTCTGGGTGGCCCCGCGGCTCTATCTGTATGATCCGCAAAAAAAACTGGCGATACTGGCTTCCGGGATCGAGCGTGACGCAAAGGAGTCTAATTATGCGGCTTGGAGATCTTTGAGGAGTCTTTTTGACGAGGCCAGGCGACGTTATGTTAGGAGTAAAGACCCAAGAACTCTTTCGGTGGTCGATCTTAAAAAGGAAGAACAGCTGCATTTAGACGGCAAAGAGAATGAAACGATAACCGATCACGATTCCATAAAAGACGACTATGAAAAGTTCAAATTACTGCCCGGCAATCCCGGAAAATTGGTTTACGGTGTTTTTGCCTTTAGAACTGAAACGATCAAGGCCCGGTACCCCGAGGATATCGAAGCGCAGAAAGAAAACAGCATCTTCGGATTTTGGCTTGGCTCAAACCGCGTCCCTAACGATGAAGAGGGCGCCGCCCTGGTCGGCCGATATCCCGGGCTTTATTCCGCGGAGCCGCTTTCTAAAAATAATACAGACCCGGATATCGCTTCCAAATTGTATGCGCTGGTTTTGCGTAAAGTGGGAGAGAGGATCAGCGTCTTGACTGCCGGTCGTGACTTTCAAGAAATGTGGAGAGCGGAGTCGCTTAAAATTGCCGAGGAAGAAGAAAATTCCGGCGCTCGAATCCCCGCTTTCAATGGACAGGCCGCAGTCGCCACACCGACGGCCGATCTGGTGAAAGTTGAAACAACGAAGAGAGCGACCGAAGTCAAGGTGGACGCTCTGGATCTGGCCGCGCTGCCAGCGATCGAGCACAGTAGATTTGTTCCGATGCCGGTCTTGATCCTTTGGCACCGGGTCCGGTTGTTTTTCAGGGGCCTCATTGATCGATTGATCCGCCGCTGGCAGGCCAAAGAACCGTTAAAATTGACCGATTTTTATAATCGAGAGGGGGCCAGGGTCAAAGCTTATCTTGATTATCCGGAAAAAGTTGACGATCCGAGAAACGTGCCCTGGGTGATCATCCCGCCGGCGTTCGGAAAAACAAAAGAGACTTCTTTTCTGCTCGCCCTTTATTTGAAGAAGAACGGCTTCGGCGCCCTGCGCTACGACGATGCCTGTTCGGTCGGCGAAAGTGAAGGGGAGATCTATGACCTGACGCTCTCCGGATCGACGGCGAATATCCTGGCCGCGGCCGATTACTTATCGATCAATATCAAGCCCCAAAGCATCGGACTGGTCCCTTTCAGCCTGTCAGCCCGGCCGGCGATCAAAGCGGCATCCCTGGATGGGCGAATTGATTTTCTTCTGCCGATCGTGGGCTCGCCCAACGTCGAAAGTCTGTTGAGCCGGGTCTACGGCGAAAATCTCGTCGGGGATTACCAGGCAGGGCTCAGAAAAGGGGCCTTGAACCTGCTCGGCCACATTGTCGACAGCGATAAATTTCTTGGCGACACGGACCGGGCGGGCTACGCTGGCTTGACTACGACCTTGGAGGACATGAACAATGTGAAAATCCCCATAATTTGGTCTTGCGGCAGTGAGGATCCCTGGGTGGATATCGATGAGGTCCAACAAGTATTGAACGTGAACCCGGCGGGCGCTCAAAGGGAAATAAAAACTTATCGCGGCCTGTCGCACAGGGTGAGAGAGGCCGGCAAAGCGCCGGAAATATTCGCGGAAGTCGTCAGACAAATAAAATCACTTGCCACCGGGCAGACAGTGTCCTCTGATGAAATAATCCATCCGAAAGATAGCGAAATAGTTAAAAGAGGCGTGCTGGAACGCCATCGAATAAGCAAGAGACTGTCCAGAGAGGAAGAAGTCCATAACTGGAACAAGTACCTGGAGGGCTTCGATATCCTGCTAGAAACCAGAGATTATATGGATTACCTGGAGTTGATGTGGAAGCATCTTGAAATACGGCCCGGCGACAATGTCCTGGACGTCGGCTGCGGCAACGGGAATTTCTTAACGCTCAGTCTTGATCGGATGGCCCTGCAGATGGAGACAAGCGGCTGGGGCCGGGGCGTGATGACCGGGGTCGATTTTGTCGAAGCGGCTTTAGGCCGGGCCGAGCAGAGGATCGATAAAATAAAAGTGAAGAGAAAAGACCTGCCGGCGCTCGAACTGCACAAGCTCGACGTTGAGCAGGGCGAACTGCCGCACCAGCCGGAATTTTATGACAAAATAGTCGCCAGTTTGTTCCTCTCCTATCTGCAAAAACCGGAAGCAGCGGTAAAAAAGATATGTGAAAGATTAAAGAAGGGCGGTTCTATCGTCCTGACCAGCCTCAAACCGGATGCCGACGTTTCGCAGATCTATTTCCGGTTTATGGAAAAACTGAAAGCGGATTATCCCGGGGCCGATCAAAAGGAAATGCTCGAGCGCGCCCGCAACCTTTTGAACAGCGCGATGGGCTGGATCGAAGTGGAAGAGGAGAGCGGCCGGTTCAAATATTTGTCGGCGGCCGAGCTCGAGAACTTGCTCAAAGCGAACGGGATCGAGATCGTTGCCTCGACGAGATCGTTCGGCGATCAAGCTGTCGTCGTAGTCGGTAAAAAACCGCTCTAGCCGCGTAAATTGACAACCCCGACAATTAAATGAGATAATCTCATTCACAGGATGAACTATTTTGCTTTTAGCGCTCTCGTTAACGGACTGGCCAGTCTTTTGCTGGGTTTTTACGCGCTGGTCAAGGGCAGCCAGAACGCGTTAAATAAGAATTACGCCTTTTTCGCTTTCAGCGTTTTTTTCTGGAGCTTCGGCTATTTTTTTTGGCAGATCGCCACGGATGCGGCCGGCGCCTTGTTCTGGTGCCGGGTCTTCATGGCGGGCGCCATTCTGATCCCCGTCGCTTATTTTAATTTTTCCCTCTGGCTGACGGATAAGTATCACGAAAATCGCCTGCAAAGTTATTTTTCTTATTTTCTCGGCGGGGCTTTCTTGCTGCTTAATTTTACGCCGTTGATCGTCGAAGGCATCACAAAAAAACTGTATTTTGAATTTTGGCCCACGCCGGGAGCGGCTTACCCTCTTTTCCTGCTCATGTTTTTTTTCTATGCCTTATATTCCTTATACATAATGTATACGGTCTTTCGGACGGCCTCGGGCCATCTCCGGGCCCAGATAATGTACGTGTTCCTGGGGACCGCGATCGGCTATGCGGGCGGTTCGACCAATTTTCTTTTATGGTACGACATCCCGGTCCCTCCGATCGCCAATATTCTGGTTTTAGCATACCCGCTGCTGCTTGCCTACGCCATTACCAAGCATCGCCTGATGGACATCTCGGTCGTCATCAGCCGGACAATCGCTGAAATCCTGGCGATTTTATTTCATGCGGTGATTTATTTGACGCTGGTCTACCTTTACAGGACTTTTCTCTCCGAGAAAATCGATCTGCTTTTTCTTGCCCTCACCGTTTCCTACGGTATTCTGGTCGCGGAAACGCACCACGTTTTAAGATTGTTTTTCCAGACGACATCCGATAAATTGTTTCTGCGCGGCAAATACGATTATTACAAGGCCCTCTCCGACGCCAGCTCCCGCGTGGGCGAGAAGTTGTCCCTGCCCGATATCTTGAAAGTGCTCTACGAGACGTTCCATAATGTCGTCGAGATCTCGAGCCCGAGGGTATATCTTCCGGAAAATTTTGCCGAACCCCATAAGACATCCGAGTTCTATGTTGTTTATGAAAAAGACACCTATTTGCCGCAAAAAGACGGACAGAAAGTTAAGATCGACAGCCCCCTGGTCAAAGAACTGATCGCCAAAAGGGAGCCGCTCTGCGAGGTCAAGGAGACAAGTTCCGCGATCGTTGTCCCCTGCCTCCTCGAGGACCGGCTGATCGCTTTCTTCGCCCTGGGCCCCAAACTCTCCGAAGACCCTTATACCGATCAAGACCTGAGACTGCTGAAGGTCCTGGCCAATCAGGTGGCGATCACGCTCGACCATACGCGCTCTTACGAAAAGATAAAAGTCGACCTCGAAGTGGCGGAGCGGCAGCTCGAACGGTCCCAGCGGCTGGCCTCGCTGGGCACGCTGACCGCTGGCGTTACGCACGAGATCCGCAATCCCCTGACCGTGATCCGTGCCGAAACGGAACGCCTGGCCAACCAGGCGCGCGAACTCGATTATCTTAAGCAGTACCGCGATCTGATGCTCAAGCATATCGACCGGATCGCCGGCATCGTCCAGCGGATGCTGGGCCTGGCCAAAGAAAAAGAAAAGCGCGAAGTCGATATCGATTTGAACGAGGTGATCGACTCGACGCTCCAGTGTTTTACCATCAGCCGTGTCGGCCTCAAAAAAGAGTTGCAGCCGATCCCCCCGGTCAAAGGCGACCCCGAAGAATTCCAGGAGATTTTTGTCAATCTAATTCAAAACGCGCTGGACGCCATGCCGGACGGCGGCGATCTGACCCTGCGGACCTACAAAGACGACGGTCATGTGGTGGCGGAGGTCTCCGATACCGGCAAAGGTATTCCTGAAGAGATCAGGGAAAAGATCTTCGACCCCTTTTATTCCACGCGGCATGAAGGGGTGGGGCTGGGGCTGTCTATCGTCTACCGGATCGTGCGCCAGCACGGCGGCGACATCAAGGTCGAGAGCGAAGTGGGCAAGGGGACGACGTTCAAACTGATCTTTTAGCAGTAAGCTCTAAGCACTAAGGATTAAGCGGCTTACAACTTATAGCTTATAACTTACGGCTTTTTTCTGAACTCTTCCTGTTTCTCGATGTGCTTCTCGAAAGTATCAAGGACCATCCTGGCTTCCCGGCCTTCAAAAAAGTTCTTGATCGTCGCCAGCAGGTCTTCGCCCTTAAAGGGCTTCCTGATATAATTGACGACGAAACCGGAGGTCGCGCGGTCCCATTTTTCCGCGTCTTCCCAGGCGGTCAGCATGGAAATGCCGATATCCTCGCCGTAATCCTTGCGGATCTTTTCGAGCAGCTGCAAGCCGTCCATCTGCGGCATTTTGATGTCCAGAAAGATCAGGCGGATCTTGTTGCCGCCGAGGCCGAGAAACGTCCGATGTTTACTAAGCTGCTCGAGGCCCTCTTTGGCCGAATAGGCCGTCACCACTTCGTACTCACCCGTGTCTTTTATCGTGTTGGCGATGGAATTGGCGACATCGACTTCATCGTCCACTACCATGATTACCGGTTTTGACATCTTTGTATTACCTCCTGACAGACCATATTTTCGCATGAAGGCGGGAGAAAAGCAACTGTTTATGGTAGAATATTAATAACATGAAACGATGCCTGACGCTGCTGCCTTTGTCCCTTTTGCTTTTTTCCGTCCTGTCTCTTTCGCCTCAACCGCAAATGATCAAAGAGTTTGCCCGGGACAAAAGAGTTTCGGAGCGGGGCATCTATGTGACGGCCTATGTCGCCCAGCTGCCGAGGAGATTCAATGAGCTTAAGGAGCGCTGCAAAGCGGCCGGCCTGAACACCATGGTGATCGATGCCAAAGAGATCATCAGCCAACCCTACCTTCAGCTGGCCCGGGAACATAAACTGACCGCCGAAACAAAAGCGACTCCCAGCCCGTGGCTGTCCCGGCTGGCGGCCGAACTGCACAAAGACAACTTTATCCTCACGGCGAGGATCGTGGTCTTTAAAGACGACCATCTGGCCCTGGCGCGTCCCGACCTGGGGGTCCATGTCGGCAGCGGGTTATACCGCGACCGGAAGGGGGGCAAGTGGCTTGATCCTTACGCCGACGAAGTGAGGCTGTATAACGCTCTGATCGCCGAAACGGCCGCCCTGTCGGGAGTTGATGAGGTGCAGTTCGATTATATCCGTTTCCCGGCGGAAGGCGAATCGCATAATGCCTATTACCCGCACGCAAAAGAGGGTGTCAGCAAGGTCGATATCATTTGTGATTTTCTGGCCGATGTCAAAAAAAGGATCGAGCCGTACAGCACGTCGCTCGCCGTCGATATTTTCGGCGTGACCGCTTGGCAGAGCCGGGTCGATATCGACAATCTGGGCCAGGACCTGGAACGGATGGGCAAATATCTGGACGTCCTCTCGCCGATGCTCTATCCCTCACATTTTCACGCCGGCTACGACGGCTTTGCCCAGCCCGGCGCCGAACCCTATTATTTTGTCAATACCGGCGTCAAGCAGGCCAGAGAAATATTGTCTGATGAAGCGACGGTCTTGGTCCCCTGGATCCAGGGCTTTAACATGCTTTCGCCCAACTTCGGGCCGGAGTATATCAGGCAGCAGGTCAAGGCCTGTGAGGACGAAGGGGTCAAGGGCTTTCTGATCTGGAACGCCCGAAACGATTATGA
>JAQUOB010000007.1:0-5706 GCA_028717325.1 Candidatus Margulisiibacteriota bacterium | reverse complement strand
GCCGGGATGACGACAACCAGCAAATAACCAAGCAGGACCGACCAGTTGTAAAAACCGCCGGTTTCACCTTTGTTGAAGATCTGAACAACGACTATGTACTCCAGCAGTGCGTAAATTACCAGCCAGACCAGCCCGACCTGGAGGCCCGCGTTGAGGCCCCTGATCTTATACTGGGCGGCCAGCAGGTAGACGACAATAATAACGGCGATAAGCATAGTGAGAGAAAGGACGATGCCCGCGAGCTTGAGCCCGAACATGGCAATCGACCCGACGACGAAGATTATAGCAAAGAGAGCGATTCCGAATCCTATCGCTTTTAACCAGTTCATGTTTCACCTCCTTGGAACCATATTAATGGTCCTGGCGCGATTTTAGACGGCCGGGCTTAAATTGTCAAATGAAAAAAGGTATAATCAAGCTGCCATGAACAATACTGGTTTAACTACAGAGGAGGCCGGGGCGCGGCTCAAAAAATACGGGCCGAACCAAATAACGGCCGAAAAAAAGATCACTTTCATCGATATCTTCTGGGAAGAGGTCCGCGAGCCGATGATCCTCCTGCTCTTGTTCACTGGCTTTCTCTATTCGCTCTGGGGCAAGCTTGACGATGCGTTAACGATCATAGTCGTCATCCTGATCCTGGTCGGTGTTGAGGTCTACAACGAATTCCGGGCCAAGAAAACGATCGCCGCCCTGCGACAATTATCGGAGCCGACGACGGCCGTCTGGCGCGACGGCAAACTGCTTGAGGTCCCGGCCGAAACCGTCGTCCCCGGTGACGTCCTGGCCCTCCAGTCCGGGCGCCGGATCTCGGCCGACGCCCGCCTGATCGAGGCCTTCAACCTGGCGGCCGACGAATCCTCGCTGACCGGGGAATCGGTGCCAGTCGAAAAATCAGCGGCGGAGCCGGTCTATGCCGGCACGGCGGTGACGCGGGGCCGCGGCCTGGCGGAGGCGGTCAAAACCGGTATGGCGACCGAACTCGGCCGGATCGTGTCGCTGACCAAAGCGGCCAAACCGCCCAGAACGCCGCTCCAGCTGGCGATGCGAGAGCTGACCCGCTTTTTGGTCTGGGTCGCCCTGGGCTTCAGCACGATCGTGCCGCTGCTCGGCTGGCTGGTGGCCGGCCAGCCCCTGCGCCAGATGCTGTTGACCGGCCTGTCGCTGACTTTTGCCACCATTCCGGAAGAACTGCCGATCATCATCACGATGGTCTTGGCCCTGGGCGGCTATCGTCTTTCCAAGAGAAACGCGGTCGCCAAACAGCTCAAGACCGTGGAAACGCTCGGCGCGGTGACCGTCATTGCGACCGACAAGACGGGGACGCTGACGCAAAACCGACTGGAAGTCAGCCGGGTTTATCCGGAAGCGGCGCGGAAGAAAATTGACGATCTGGGCCTGGAACTGGACGTCAAAGCCATGAAGCCGGAGGGTGTGTTGATCAATGAGTTCACTTTTGACAACTCGCGGAAACGGATGTCGATAGTTTATCGACAGGAAAAAGATCTGCTGGTGGCGGTCAAAGGCGCGCCCGAAGGGGTCCTGGACAGATGCGTGCTGCCGGCGGAAGAAAGAGTCCGCTGGCTTGAACTTGCTTCACAAATGGCCAAAGACGGCTTACGGGTGATCGCGTTCGCCGAAAAACCGGCGGAGCGAGAGGACCTTACAGTTGAAGAGACGGAATCGGGATTGAGCTTGATCGGACTGGTCGGTTTTGAAGATAAGCCCAGGCCGGAAGTCAAAGCGGCGATCGCCGCCTGCCGGGCGGCGGGTATCCGGCCGATCATGGTGACGGGGGACCACCCGAACACCGCGTCGGCCATTGCCGAACAGGTTGGTCTGGGCGGCGAAGCGACGGTCGTGACGGGCGCCGAGCTCGACCGGCTTTCAGAAAATGAGCTGATCGATCTGGTGGGTAAGGCCTCGATCTTTGCGCGCACTACCCCCGAGCACAAGCTCAGGATCGTCAATGCCCTGCACCGGCGAGGGGAAGTGGTTGCGGTGACCGGTGACGGGGTCAACGACGCGCCGGCGCTGGCCGCCGCCGATATCGGCATCGCTATGGGGGAGACCGGCACCGATGTCGCCCGCGAGGCCGCGGGCATGGTGCTGGCCGATGACAATTTTGCCACGATCGTCCGGGCCATTGAGGAGGGGCGAGTCCTTTTTGAGAACCTGAAGAAAGGGGTGCGCTACTATCTGTCCTGCAAGGCCGCGCTGATCTCGATCACACTGCTGCCGGTGCTCCTGCGGGTGCCGGTGCCGTTCGCGCCGATCCAGATCATTTTGATGGAGCTGTTCATGGACCTGGCGGCTTCGGCGACCTTTGCGGCCGAGCCGGCCGAATCGGATTTTATGCGCCTGCCGCCGCGCGATCCCAAGCGCCCGTTCATGGACCGGCCGATGCTCACTTATCTCTTTGTCTCGGCGGCCGGGCTGTTTGCCGCCGTCACGTTCAATTATCTATTCACCTGGTACCTGACCGGCGACCTGTTGCGCGCGCAGACCGTCGCTTTTGCCTCCTGGCTGGTCGGCCACGTTCTGCTGGCCGTCAATATGCGCTCGGAGCGCGAGCCGATCTCTAAACTCGGCTGGTTCAGTAATCCGATCATGATCGGCTGGGCCGCCGCCGCTCTCGCCTTTGTTTTGGCTTCAACCCTTATCCCTGGCGTCCGGCAAGCTCTCAAGACCGTGCCGCTGACGGGGCTGGAGTGGCTGATGATCATCTGTGTCACAGCCGCCGGAACTTTCTGGCTCGAAGCCGTTAAACTTATCTCTTTCGGGAAGAACAATAAATGAAAAAAAAACTGATCAGGCCTTTGTTCAATATGTTTTTCCGGGCGCTGTATTATCCCAATTACCGGCTCTATTTTGCCGGGCAGGGGATATCGCTGATCGGTACCTGGATGCAGCAGGTAGCCGTCAGCTGGCTGGCCTACCGCTTGACCAACTCGATCTTTATGCTGGGCCTGATCGGTTTTGCGACCCAGGCGCCGACGCTTTTGATCGTCCCTTTCTCGGGCTTCCTGGCCGATCGGCTTGACCGTCGGCGCCTGCTGGTCGTGACGCAGACGGGCGAGATGCTCCTGGCTTTTATCTTTGCCGCGCTGGCTTTTGCCGGCGTGATCACCGTCTGGCAGATCATCCTGTTAGGCGTGCTGTTTGGCGCCGTCAACGCCCTTGAGATGCCGACCCGCCAGGCCTTTGTCGTCGACCTGGTCGAAAAAAAAGAGGACCTTGCCAACGGTATCGCCCTGCACTCGACGCTCTTTAACGGCTCCCGGCTGATCGGCCCCTCGATCGCCGGCCTGGTCGTGGCCGCGTTCGGCGAGGCGATCTGCTTTTTGATCAACGCGATCAGCTTCCTGGCCGCCATCACCGCCCTGCTGGCCATGAAACTGCCGCGCCGGAAAACCAGGGGAGAAGAACAGGAATTTCTGGCGGGGATCAAAGAAGGATTTAAATATACGTTCGGCTTTGCGCCCATCCGTTCGATCATTTTTCTGCTGGCGCTGGTCAGCCTGCTGGGCATGCCCTACATGGTATTAATGCCGGTCTTTGCCAGGGACGTTCTGCATGGCGGCGCCGAAACGCTCGGCTTTTTGATGGCTTCGATCGGCCTGGGGGCCCTGGCCGGCTCGCTCTACATGGCCTCGCGCCGAACGGTTGTCGGGCTGGCCGTCAATATCCCACTGGGCGCGGCCGCTTTCGGCCTTGGGCTGATACTCTTCTCGCTTTCAAACAACCTCTACCTCTCCATGGCCTTGCTGTTTCTGGTCGGCTCGGCCATGATGATCCAGATGTCTTCTTCCAACACGATCATTCAGACGATCGTTGACGAGGACAAACGGGGCCGGGTGATGGGGCTCTTTTCCCTGGCTTTTCTCGGCATGATCCCTTTCGGCAGCCTGGCGGCGGGCGTGATCGCCAACAGCTTTGGCGCGCCGAACACTTTGGCCGGCAGCGGCATACTGTGCTTGATCGGGGCGGCCCTGTTCGCCCGGCAACTGCCGGCGATCAGGCAAAAGATCCATCCGATCTACGTTAAAATGGGTATCATCCCCGAAGTGGCCTCCGGCATCCAGATCGCCACCGGCACGACCGTGCCGCCGGAAGAATTTTAGAAATGTTGCGGATTTTTATCGTCCTGTTCTTTTGTCTTAGCTTAACCTTTGCTGCTTCCGCCAGGATCAAAGTCATCACCACGCTTTTTCCTGAATATGATTTTGTCAGGAGCGTGGGCGGGGATAAGGTCGACGTCAAACTGCTCCTGCCGCCGGGGATCGAGCCGCACGCTTTTGAGCCGACGCCGCAGGATATCCTCGACATCAATCGGGCGGACATTTTTATATACACGAACCGTTACATGGAGCCCTGGGTCGAAACGCTGCTCAAGGGAACGACGGGCAAGAACCTGCTCGTTGTCGACGCCAGCCGCGGGATTCAATTTATGCGGGGGAGCGGCGGTGTTGATCCCCATGTCTGGCTCGATCTCGGCAACGCGCAAATAATGGTCGACAATGTCCGCGACGCGTTGATCGCCAAAGACCCGGGCGACGGGCCGCTTTACTCTTCAAACGCCGATAACTACAAGCAGCGGCTGCGGCAGATGGACCGGCAGTTCAAAGCGGCGTTGGCCGACTGCAAACACAAGCTGTATATTTTCGGCGGCCATTTTGCTTTCAGCTATTTTAACCGGCGCTACGGCCTCGAGTATCTCTCGCCTTACCGGGGTTTTTCGCCCGATGCCGAACCGACCGCGAAAGCCCTGATCGAACTGATTGGGAAAATGCGGGCCAATGATATAAAATACGTCTATTACGAGGAGCTGATCTCGCCGAAGGTCGCGCAGACGATCGCGAGAGAAACGGGGGCCAAGCTTCTGCTTTTGCACGGCGCGCATAATTTGAGCCGTAGCGAGCTGGGCTCCGGAATAACCTTTCTCTCGATCATGGAGCGGGATCTTAATAATCTTAAGGTAGGGCTGGAATGCCGGCAGAAATAATCTCGGTCAAAGATCTTCACTTTAAATACCAGACGAACGAGGTCCTCTCGGACGTTGTTTTCGATATCAAGGCAGGCAATTTTGTCGGCATCGTCGGCCCCAACGGCAGCGGCAAGACCACTCTCGTCAGGCTGATCCTCGGCCTGCTCAAGCCGACGCGCGGCAATATCTTTGTTGCCCGAGAAAAAATCGGCTATCTGCCGCAGAAGCTCTATCCTTACAGCCTGCGCTTTCCTTCGACCGCCAGCGAGGTGGTGGGGCTCGGCCTGCTTTCGCTAAAACGCTTTCCCAAATCGTTGACCGGAGACGACGAGGCGGCGATCGACCGGGCGCTCAACCAGCTCGGCATCATCAACATCAAACACAAGCTGATCGGGGACCTCTCCGGCGGCCAGCAGCAGAGGGTGTTCCTGGCCCGCGCGCTGGTCAACGAGCCGCAGCTTTTGATCCTTGACGAGCCGACGCTGGCGCTTGATCCCGAAGCCAGGGAAAACTTCTTTGAAACGCTCAAAGAGCTCAACGAAAAGAATAAGACGACCATCCTCTTGGTGACCCACGATATCGGCAACATCGGCCGCTACGCCAAACAGCTTTTGTATATCGACAAGAGAGTCGTTTTTTACGGCGGCTTTGACGATTTTTGCGACTCGTCCGAAGCCGGGCAATACTTCGGCGAGTTCGCGCATCACATTATCTGTCAT
>JAQUOB010000006.1 GCA_028717325.1 Candidatus Margulisiibacteriota bacterium | reverse complement strand
GCGAAGGAGCTGGCCTCGATACCATTGATGCCAGGAACGGCCTGGCGGCGGTCCGCTCGCAAAAAGCAGCTAAAGTCGCGGCGGCCAGTGGCCAGCAGGCGCCGGCCAAACTATCGATCAAACCGAACCAGCCGCTGGCAAAAATGTTTGAGTACAACGAGGCTCGTGAATGGCTTAACGTCGGCACCTGGTATTTTGATTCCGGCGCCAAGCTGATCTCTTTCTCAATGGTAGCGATCTTTGCCTCGCTCATGTTCGCCCCGTTGCCGGTTGCCGGAGCGGTCTTTTTCTTCGCCTGTCTGGCCACCACGGTCTTCAGTTGGCCGTTCTGGGCGGTCCAGATGGCCAAAGTCGGCGTAGCGCCGAGGACCATTCTGTCGATGACGCCCAAACATCTCTTCTGGGGCAACATCTCGATGCACACCACACTTAAGTCCGGCTGCGACATGGAACGGCTGGGCGTCGGCCGTTTCCGGATCAGTGACCGTAATCTCGGCAACCGGATCCCGATGCGCGACAAACGGACCGCTTTTCTCGTCGGGATCGTCCTGCCGACGATGGCCGGCACGGCGCTCATCGGCGGCGCCCTCGCGATATCTTTTGGTGTCAGTCTCGTCCCGCTGGCCATGGCCGCCCTGCCGATCCTGGCCGGCTGGCGGCTTTCCCGCTTCGCCGACCGATGGATCAGTCGGCTCCTGCCTAACGCCGACCAGAAGAGCTTCGCGCGGGCCGCTCTTCGTTTTGCCGGCCGCAACATCCCGCTGTTTGGCGGCGCGGCAGTTTCGCTCATCGTCCTGCCGCATTTTGCGGTCTTTGCCATCCCGCTGATCACCGCGGCCATGGCTGGCGGCTGGTCGCTCTTCATGGGTTACAACATTTTCAATGAATTCAGGATTTACCACAAAGAGCAGAAAGAAAATTATAGTCGGCCGGAACCGAATCCGACAGGAATTCCCCGTCATCAAGCCGATACCTGGCGGAATACTTTCAAGGAAATATTCGGCATCAAGCCGCCGCTTTTCGGCAAACAGGAGTTCACCAGCAACAATGATATAAACGTCAGCTCCTATCGGCTGCGTGACGCCATCCAAGCCCAATTTCCCAAACTGCTTGATAATGTCCGGGTTAAAGACAGCGACCTGGCTAAAGATTTTAAGAACAGAGAAACGGCGATCACGGCCGGCCTGCAACAAGTCGGCTATATTGATGCTAATGGTTTTCCGCTGATCGCGCTTGATCAGCCGCTGCCTGTTTTAGTAGATCTTATTATGAAAGATGCCAGACTTAATAGCTTGGTTGATAACAAAGGCAACCGGCTTCTGGCCACCGGCTCGGTCGCCAGAGCAAGTATTCCCGACGCGGATTTCCAATTCCTGCCACATCTATTTAATGACCCGACCGCGCCAATGCTTGTTTTTAAGCAGGCTATTACCGATGAGGACATCTCCCGCTGTCCCGTTTCCGATAAAACAAAAAACGCCTTAAAACTGGCCCATGAAAAAGATAAGAAAACTCTTGCCGCGATCTTAAGATCGACCAAACAAAATGGGAAGAACCCCATGGAGATCATTAATTATCTGATTTGCGGAGAAAAAAACAGGATTATTTATTTATATTCAGAATTTAAGTCCGGGACAAATCAACCGCCGCACCAAAGCTTTCGCACCAATCCCATCGCCTGGCTAAGAGGGGTGCTCCGCCGCGCCAAGATCGCCCGCCTGGCCAAGCTGACCGAAAACGAAATTCAGTCGATGCCGCGCAATAGCCGCCTGGCCGGCAATCTGGACGCTCAGCAATATGACCGGGTCCAGGAGCTCAATCGGCTGATGATCGAAGAATATTTCCCGCAATTTACTCCGCGCTGGAGATCCGGGCTCTTATTATTTATAGAAACATTGGAATCAATAAGGAGGCGATTAGCATGACCGGCAAGATAGGGAGTTTAACTCGATTCGTGAAAAAGTGGGCCTGGCCGATCACTTTCGCCGTAGGCGCGGCCTATGGCGGCTACGTCTATTTTGCGCCGTCCAGCGATAAAAAGCCGCCCAAGGAGCTTTGCGCGGAGAAAAATCTGGCGCCCCGCGATTTCCATCTCTGCATCATCGATGAAAACCTGAAGATACACGAGGCCTTCCGCCAAAAGAGCGTCAGAGAAAATATCGTCAAGACCAATGCCGATCTGGGCCTGGTGGAAACCCCGAGCCCCGAGGCCGGGAACGGCCCGGCCGCCACCGCACGGCACGGCCTGATCACCGCCTCCCGCCACGCTAATTCCCAAACCGACAACTGGCTGCTGCTCGAGGCGGCCCGCAAGGGGATTTATCTCTTTTATCTGACGGAAGAAGGCGCCTACCTGAAACAGGCGGAAACCCTCCTGAACGCCGCTCTGGCCAATAAAGATATCTCGGTCGGTTTTGACACCAACCCGGGCGCCTTTAAAAACCTTGGTTCCGAAACCATCTTCCCGGTCGAAGGTTATTTTGAGCTCAAACTGACCCGTCTGCAAATCCTCAACATTCTTGATCCGGGCGCGGCCGTCCTGCTAAGCCGGGAAATAGAAAAAGAGCTCGCCGATCCCCGGATGGTCGATGCCCAGCGTTCCAATTCGATCTCCGCCCAGGGTTACGTTAACCGGTTGCGGCTACTGAAAAGCGATCTGGCCTATTTCCAGCCCAATGCCGATCTCGATGCCGGTATCCGCGCCGCCGATGAGAGCCGCCTCTGGGCGGAGTCCGAAGGCAACCGGCCGGTCCAGTACCTTTTGGCCTATGGTTTAAACCGCAAAGACCTGCGCCACGACGCCCTGCAATCCGAGATCTTTGCCGCCCGCTTGCTGGCGCTGAAAGAGCTGAAAAAACCGGCCGAAGCCCGCGATTTTAGCCCGGCGGTCAAAAAGTTCAGGGCTGTGCTGGATTCCCCCGAAGCCACTCAAAAGAACGGCGGTTTCCTTGATCTCGGTCTCGATGCTTTTGTTAATCTGCTCCACATCGCGATAGTCGCTTCTCACTCACGCGCGGAAGCGGCCGCCAACTTCGATAAATTTGTCGACTGGAATAAGGTCAACGCCCTGCCCGATTTTAAAGAATCGCTCGGCCTGTTGGTCAGGGAAGAAAGTTTCTGTTCCAAATTGTCCAATCGGACCAGCGAAACCTGCCCCGAACCAAAAGAAGTTATCAGCAATGTTTTCTTGTACTTCGGCTGGTCCGGCTTAGCGCTGAAAGACACCAAGCCGGTCATCACCGAGATCAACCTGCTTGAACCGGCCATTAGCGACCCGGAGACGCGAATGGATATCATTCTTAAGTGCCTGGAATCTTCTGATGTCAAAAAGAAATTACTCGTCGCAATCAAAACCTGGTGGTCAACCTGGGAGAACAAATAACGAAATTCCGACTGATTTCTGTCGATAATATTATGGGAGAACAACATGGGTGACCTGCAATGCAACAAAATCATGCCAAATGGTGTTTACCAGGGCGTCCGACTGGGAGACAGCACGCTTGTCTCCACTCAGGCCATCAATAATTTTGCTTCCCTCTCGGCGACCGATGTCGATTTTGTTGAGCTCGAGTTTTCTTCTTTCCGGCCCGATCGCTTTAGCTTCCCCTCTGTTACGGGCGAGAACGCGGCGCAAACCGGCGCAACGCTGCTCATCAAATTCCAACCCGCGGCGCCGCAAGACACTCAAGATAAACCCTTATCGCTTTCGGACATTGTCAGCGGCCAATATGTTAAAGAGCTGGAAGCTTTTGCCGGAGGCACAAAAAACTTTGGGCGGCCGTTGTTTCTCTCTCTGGCCCATGAGAGAAAAAATGGTAATCCGGAATTATATAAAAGGGCGTTCCAATACTTGCATGACTTGTTCGACCGCCAAGGCGCCTGCAATGTTACCTGGGTCTGGAATCCGGACGATTCTCCTGCGGCCAAACAATTCTACCCGGGCGACAAGTATGTAGATTGGATCGCGGTCGACGGCTTTAACCGAACCGATTCCGGCCTGCCCTGGCGCAAATGTCCCGATATTTTTACCCATCAGCTTGATGAACTTAGATCTTTGGGTAAACCGCTGATGATCCAGGAATTTGCTTCCGACGAAAATACACCGGAAGATGAAATGGTCAGGAAACCGGCCTGGTTGTCGGAGTGCGTCTCTTATATCGCTGACCCTAATAATCAAATTAAGGCCTTTGCTTATTTCAATCAAAACAAAACGGAGAATCGGGTCCAAAACAAACAGGACAACTGGGTCATGAAAAGATGGGCCCTCCGTTCGCCCGAAGCCTGGGGTGCCTATCGTCAAGGGATCAAAGACCATGAGGAATTGTTTAAGAGCCGGATACTGTACCATGATGAAATAGCTCTCTCTCCCGCCCCTAGCGGCTCACCCGATAACGAGCTGGGGGATATCGGGCCGGAGGAACGACCTTTATTGGACGAGAAAAAGATAAAAGCCCTGTTCCAACGCGGGGAACTGGACATTAAATCGATCGAAACAATACTGGCATCAATTGTTGACCAGTCCAGAAAAGCCGAAGGCGACTTCCGATTTTTAAGCCAGGGGCCGCATGATTTTGTCGAACGCTTCGGCGACCTCCAAACTATCGCCAAAATCGATCGCCGGCAAAAACATGAGCTCTACTGGTATTTTGCCGACCCCCGGGAATTTTGGAACAATACCATTGTCCTTTTATCTGCTTACATGCAGGAATGCATGGAAACCGGTCGCGCCGATAAACTGCCGAAGATTAACGATTGGACAGTGCAATTGATAAGTAAACTCAACGCCCAAGAACGGGAATCAAAGATAAAAAACTTGTCCATTGTCAAAAACGATTGGACGCGTGATTTACCCACCGATTTTGGAATCGCTTTGCTCCATTTTATCAAAGCCGAAGCTCATTCGCAGATGAAAGGACAGAGCGAGGCCTTTTATAAAGAAGGCATCAAACTGGCAGAAAAAGGACTGCTCAAAATCTTTTCCCTCAAAGATAAGCCATTGTATCCCTCTCTCCCCGATTATTTTATGGTTGCCAAAGGAATACTTATTCTAGGCGATCTCTTTTCACAACTCGCGCATTTGACTAAAAACCAGGACTACTATTTAACCGCCTTTGATCTCTATAGGCGGGTTTCCGAAATCGATGAAGCCAGGGGGATCGATTTAAATTATCGGCTCAAAACCAACACTATAGCCAAAGCCCTGATCCCGGCCGGTCAATTTGAGAAAGTGCGATCATTATTTGTCGATCCCTCGGCAAAGTATCTGGTCTTAAAGCCCGGGATCGGAGCCGGAGAAATTGACAAGCTTAATTTGGCTGGCGAAACAAAACAACGGCTGAAACAGGCACTGGACATCTCAATTGATCTCGTGCCATTTTCAGCCGATGCCCAAGCGGTCAACAAGGCCGTAAAATACAATATCGACCGCAATTACATTAAGCCTGAAAAAAAGGATCAAATCCTCGCCGGTTTCTATCACTACCAAAAGGGGATCGGCCTGTTAAAACAGGCGGCTCTTTTTGTTTCCTGGCCCCGGCTGAAGCAGCAAGCCGACGTCGTTGCGCAAATCAATAATATTGAAGCGGGCTTGAGCCAGCTTAACACGGCCATGAAAAAGACCGGTGAAAATCAGGATCGAGAACTCTTTGTCTCTTCTCTGCTTTGCCAGCTTACCAGCACAACTCTTACCGCTTCAACCCCCCTGCAAGCCTTGGGTCTTTCCGAAGATAATTTTAAGAGCTTACTGGAAAGATTATTTAATCTGGCCGGAACTGCAGACCTGCAGCAGTTAGTCAACAATGATGATGCGATGAATTCTTGGGCCGACGGGTTGTTAAATGACGGTATAATCGGGGCTCAACAGCGAACCGATCTATTGCCGGCTTTGCGGCAGGCCTTGACCGACCCGGTCCTGGTAAAAGCTCTGACAACCGGCTTTGACGCGATCGACCGGCGCCTCTCGTCTTTTTATCTGACCATGGGGCAAATCGTCGAGGGGGAACTCCTGTTGCTGTTAAGCGACCGGATACGTTATTATCCGGAGAATGTCGCAGAAAACCAAAAAGCCATCAATTACCTGCGGCATTTTCCCGCTCTGGCCGCCTCTCTCGATCAAGCGGAAAAGACACTTAATCAACAATATAAATACGTTATTGATCGCTCCGACTTTGATATCTTTGGAGACAGAAGAGATGAGGTCTGGCTGGCTATCTGGAAACTTTATCCCTGGATAATCAACGGTTTTTCGATGGTAGACCCCACGCTCAATCCCGCCCGGCTCAATAACTTCGGCGCCGATGATAAAAACAAGATTTTGGATATTTTCCGCCAAGCCAGCAACGATCCCTACAGCATTGAACCGAAAAACAGGATCCGATACGCTGATATTCTGGTCGCTGCCGTCCGGGATTCCTTCTTCCCGGGGATCAATCCGCGCTTCAGCTATCTCCATACCTGGTCGCGGATTAAACAACTTGAGATCGATATCCGCAATGCCGGTTACGTAGTCGAACTCAACGACCGGCGACTGCCCTATAATATCATGACCGACTTTAGCCGGGCCGCGAGGATAAAAGCCGACCCGACCGCCCAGTTAGCTGAAGCTGATGATATCATCCGGCAACTGGCCCCCAGCAACATCGGCGACACCGAATATCTGGGCGTTGAGTTTGATTTCATTCGTGTTATATACCAGCTGGCCGGGATGCCCCGTCGCGGCAGCCACGGCGTTTACTTAAGCGGGATAAACAAGCTTGATCCGGCGGCAACGCTCGCCCTGATCACCCGGATCAGGGATAACTATCTGGATTTTAATGAAGAAGACAAACTCTACTTTGAAGTGCAGTTGAATATCAGGGAAGCCGGCGCCTTGATCCAACAACGCCAATTTGACCGGGCACTGCAGGTTTTGCGCGATACCGAACGCCGGATCGCTCCACCCCTGTCATCGCATATCACCGATAAACTGCATCAGGTCAGCGGATATTTAGCCAAGGGAGTAATTAATGATCAGACAAAAGAAGCAATCCAGAAAATTTTGGACGTGACGCAGATCTTGCTGAAGAATAAAGGCGATATCAACACCACCACGTTTATCGTGGCTGAGGACAAACGTCCCTTTATCCAAGACGCGTTGATCGCCGCCGGTTGCGTTGGCCGTCAGGGGATTGTTCAGCCGAACTTTTTAAGTTTGCAGGGCCAGTTCGCTCAAAAATTAGCCGAGAAAAACATATATCTTACGACCGCCGAAACAGATGAGGTCTTTAGCGTGCTGGGCCGCGCCAACGCCTTTGTTCATTTACGCCAGCAAGCCAAAACAATTATTGATTTATTTAATCAAAACGACCTGGCCGGGGCAGTCAAGGCCATGAACGGGTCGATCGATAGATCCCTGATCCCGCCGGACCAGTTCGACAAAGTCAAAGAGCTGTTCAATGATCCGACTCTGGACAACTTAACCTTTCGGCTGAACCTCAAAAAAGAAGATATCAATAAAGTTGATATCCCAAACGAATTAAAATTCGAGCTGCGACAAGCACTGAACAGCGGCCTTCTGCCTCAATTAGACGGCCTGGACAATTCCATCGGGTTTGAACGCCGCTACGGCGAAAGGCTGACGCTTGACCTCCACTCTTTTCGGGCGGAACTTTATCACTTCATGGCGGTTGCCAACAACCTTAGTCGGGAAGCCGACAAAAAGGTTTTGCATTATGAATACGCTCAAAGCGCCTATTTTGAGTCGCGTCGTTCCACCATTAAGTACGACCTCTTCTTTCGTCCGACTTTTCTCTCTATGGACTTCCCCGAAATTTCAGACGATCTGTCTACTTTTTAGGAGTTTTCGGAATGCCTGAAATTTATCTTGTTTTAGGCTGAGGATTAATCATGAGAACACAAGTTCGCGCCAGTAAATATTATTCCCCCAGGTTTGCGGTCAGAGCTTCGTTATTATTAAGCTTGGTTGCTTTTGCCGGCTGCCACTCAAATTGTGGCCGGCCGGGCAAAAGTGAACCATTTAAACCTACAGTCGTCACTCCCAATCAGTCAGCTTCCGCGACAGCTTCTGCCGTTCCTCCGGCGGCTGCCGGCGTTCCAAATAGTTTATTGCCGAATGGCCGCCTGGTCTTTGATGACAACATGGATGCTTACAATTCCTCGCTCTGGGAAAAGTCTAACGACCGGTCTAACGCTAATCCCTTTAATAACGGCTGGCGTGCAGACCACGTGTTGCATAATAACGGGATAATGAAATTATTGCTTGATAATAATGGCTGCCCGTCGGCTTGCTCGGGCAAACCTTTCGCCTCCGGTGAATACCGGACCAGGAATCGTTACGGTAACGGGCTGGTCGAAGCCAGGATGAAAGCGGTCCGCCGCGACGGCCTTGTTACAACGCTCTTTTTTTACACCGATCAGTTCGATAATCAACCCTGGGACGAAATCGATATCGAAATCCTGGGTAAAGATACGACCCAGATGCAGATCAATTATCATACGAACGGCCGGGGCGATCATGAAAAAATGATCCCGCTTGGCTTTGACGCGGCTGACGATTTTCATGACTTCGCGATTCTCCGGGAAGAGAAAGAAATCCGCTGGTATGTCGACCAGAAATTAGTCCATACCGAAAACGGCTCACGCGGGGCGCTGCCAACCGCCGCCGGCCGGGTTTTAGTTAATTTCTGGCCGGGTGCCGGGGTTGACGGCTGGCTTAAGCGTTTTACTTATCCCGGACACGCCCTGGCCGCGGCTTATGACAACATAAGCTATACTTCTCTGGGCAACCTGTCGCAAACCGTTCCCCAGGAAGCGCCGAAACCGCAAACCGCCCCAACGATACTAATACCAGTACCGTCGATAAACTCTTCGACCGTTTTGCCGATCAATAAAATACAGAAAAGAAGCTACGTTTACGACCCGGCTAACAGCACGCTCAAGGAAGAAAACGGCATCTTTTATTTCTCCGCCAACCAGGCAAAAGGTCCGGGCTTCGGCCTGGAAACCGGCGAGGCCGAATTAGAGGGGAGAAAAATACTCCGGTTTGAGATCAGGGGCAATATAACCAAACATGGAAATTGGGCTCGTTTGATCGCCCAAGTTTATAACCACAAAAATGACGATACGCGTCCAGTCATCACTTATGACCCGGTCCCCGTCACCGCCGATTGGACAGCCGTAACCATCATCCTGGGAAACGAGGTCCCAAAGATCAAACAAATTGAATTACAGCTAAATACCGATAACGGCAGCTGCGATCTGCAAGTCCGAGATATCCATTTTGAATGATTTTCGCTGAAATTATCCCCATAATTTAACGATATATAACTGGAAGGGAGAAGCATCATGGTGGATATCGGCGGAATTATAAAGACTTCCTATAATCACTACATCAAGGCCAATATCGGGCCCAACGACCGGCCGCTGGCCGATATGGACAATGACGATATCGACGGCGACGGTAATTTTGACGAGAAACTGACCTATTCTGAAGGTGTGTCTTACCTCCTCCTGCGCGCCGTCGAAATGAATGACCAGACGACTTTTGATAAGGCTTGGGCCTGGGCGCAAAAGAATTTACAACGAAAGAACATCCATCAAGTTTATAATCCCGATGCCCACCAGTGGCAGGCCTTCGGAAAAAACGACCATCTCTTTGCCTGGCGCTGGGTTCCCGATTGCGGCGGCCGGGCCGGCGGTGTGATGTCCACCAAACAAGATTTTGACCCCGCCTCCGACGCCGACCAGGATATCGCGGCCGCGCTTTTGAAAGCGCACACCAGATGGGGAAGCGCCGGTCAGGTCAATTATCAAAAAGAAGGACAGGCCATCCTCAATGATATCTGGAACAAAGAAACGAAAGTAATTGCCGGCAAAAGGGTCCTGATAGCCGGAGATACCCAGAATCTGACGGTCGATCCTTTTACCGGCAAGCCGACTTTCGGCGTCAATCCTTCATATCTCCGCCCGTCATATTACGGCAAGCTGTTCGCTGATAACGATAGGGCCCATGATTGGCGCTCAATGGTGGCTCCCGCTTACGAGATCATCGAGAAAGCGGCCGACGCCACCCTGCATGATGAATTGGGCCAGCCGGTCCAGGGGACCAAAAACCTGACTCCCGATTGGGTCGCCCTTGATTCCAATTTTAACATCCACGACTATGGTTGGAAAAAAGGCGATCACAAAAGCCAGAAAGATTATTTCGCCGGCGGCGACGCTTTCCGTATCCTCTACTGGATGACGGTCAGGTTGAAAGAAAATCCCGGCGATACGACCGCCAAACGCTTTTTCAACGAGCACACCGGCACCGCCGCCGACTTCGGCCCGTTCAGCTTTTTAAAAAGTGAACTCACTGCCAACGGTACGATCTTCAGCAGTTACAATATCGACGGCGAGATCCACTGGCCCAGCGAGACCCCTCAGGCGCTGGCCGCTTACCTCGTCTACTTCTGGGCGGCCGGCGATATCGATTCGGCTAACAAAATCATGGGCCGGCTGCAGAACCGTTATGATAACCAGGGCTTTTGGCAAGCTTCCGAAGAAGACAATTACTACGCGCAAAACTGGGTCTGGTTCGCCTTAAACCTGATCAATCAGGAGCCGACAGGTTGGGTCAAACCGGTTACGGGCGGGCAAGAAACCACCCTGCCCCGTGAATTTAATCGTTTTGATGAAACGCCGCGCTTTTTAATTGCCAGAAACAAGGCCCAGATCGCCGACATGACCAGAGAAATGAGCCAGCCGGACAACCAGGGCTTCCTGACCAATTACAGCCGGGCCAGGGTCTTGCGCGATGAAGATGATATTAAGGCTTTCAGTGCCTCGCATACCATGTTCGATCTTTTGTTTGTCCGCTTCCTGAAACGGAGGGAGCTGGGCGATCCGAAACATATGGAAGATATTAACCAGGCCATAAAAAGCTTTAGCGGCGCTGGCGATGTTTTCCAGAAGTCGCAAATGGCCTTTATCCTGGCGGCCGAGCCGGACAAGTACCTGAAAGAAATCAATATTCTCGGCTTCGGCAAAAATCTTCCCGCCGGTTTGCCAAAAAAAGGAATCAGATATCGGCTCTACCAGGAAATTCATAATTATTACAAAAAAGTCCCCGCCCAATACACTATAAGAAACCTGCCGGACCCGGAGCTCGAAGGCGAAATGCTCCTGCAGATCGCCATCAATGCCCCCAACCGGAACGAAACGAAGAAAAACCTTGATCTGGCGCTGAAGAAATTCGACGCGGTCCTCAACAATCGCGTGAGCGATGACGATAAGATCGGCCGCGGCAAAACCTTTGCGCAAATGTCGCGCGTCCAGCACCCGTACGAGGCCAGGCGCCGCCTGCGCTTTGCCCGCGGACTGACGCAGCTGCAAAAAGCCCAGATCCTGTTGTTCCAGTCGAGTGAAGAAGATTCTCCCAAAAAGGCGCTCGAAAAAATCACCGCCGCCTATAACTTGCTCAAAAAGGCGACCCGCGTGGCCGAGGTTACCGACCTTTTCTTTGTCCAGATCAAGCAGATGGCAGCCGAATGCTCTTTGCGCACTTCGTTCATTCTCAAAGATCTTAACCAACGCAATACCGTGCTGGAGATCAACGGCCGCACCGGACACTCGCATCTCGAACTGTTAAAAGTGACCGCCGCCTTCCTGGCGGACAATACCACTTGGATCAACGGTTACAACCAGACTGTCGTCACCAATCCGGCCAGCCGCCCCTTATGGGTGCGGCAGATGGAAGCCTTCAATTACATCTGGCAGGCCAAAGAAGAGATGTTCCGCGCCGGAGAAACCAGGGTCGGGCTAGCCAAAGATTATTCGCTCAAACAGCTCGTGATGCTGCAGACCGCCGAAAATAATCTCCGCGCCATCATCGGCCAGAGCGATCTCTTGGAGCCGGAAACGATCGCCGATGCTAAGCGAACACTGGCGGAAAACCTGACCCGTCAGGCCTTCATTGCCATTGAGTTTAACGCCGCGCAGGACAAAAAGATCGCGCAGGGCAAAGAAACGATCAACGTTAAAGGCTATATCAGTCTGCTTGGGACGCCGGATAGCCCAAGCGAAGCCGGCAAACTGCTGGCCGAGGTCATTAAGTTGACGCCGACCGAAAAAATCAAAGAGGTCCAGGTTGAAGCTCGCGTCTGGCTGGCCAAGATAGCGCTCGCTCAAGCCGACAAAGAACTGAACCGGCAAAAGAAAGAAGAGATTTTAAAAAACGCCATGGGACAGCTGACGACAAGCCAGGGGACGGCGGCGTTTGGCCTGGCCGAGACCGGTCGGCCTCTTTTAAGGGGCACCAGTCTTTCTTCCGCCCTGCAAACAGTCGGCGACATCTTCACCGCCCAAAAGAATCTTGGTGACGCCAAAATTTTCTACCGACTGGCGCTCGGCGAAAAAAACGATCTGTCCGCTGATGAATTGAGCCGGTTCCCCTTTCTCAAAGACCTGTTCACCCCTCCGCAGGGAAAGCCGCAATCACCGTTGGCTGAACTCCTGGAGTATGAAGACGTTAAGAAGATGTTCAGTCGCAACTTCTTTGCCCTATCTTCTCTGGGCGATATCCTGAACTGGCAGGGCAATTATGCCGATGCGACTTCTGTTTACAACCGGGTACCGGCCGATGCTGTCCCCTACGCTAAAGCCCAACTCGGTTTAATTGAAGCCGAAATGAGGACCAACGAAAACTATACCCCCCAGCAGGTTGATCGCCTGGAGAAAAGGGTCAAAGATATTTTTGCTTCGGAGCCCCCGGCTTCTTCGCTCGTTCTGCGTGCCTTACAGAGCTTATTCGAAGCTTACCGCACCAATGAAGACTGGCAGGAAAAGATCCTGTTTGCCGGCAATGCGTTGCTCGGTTTTGACAATTCGGCCGAGATAGACGGCAACAAGGATAAGCTGGCCAAGATTTTTGAGCCGCTGGCACAAAACATGAAGAACGGCTACGATCTGGAAGATAAAGTTAAAGCCGAGATCTACCTGGCCTCGGCAGAAATCCTGCTTTGGCGCCAGCGCTATGAGGACGCGCTCTCCTTCCTCGACCTGGAAAATAATGACAAGATCAAAGACCAAACAAAAAGCATTAGAAGTTTACTCGAAAACAAACCCGACCTCCGCATTCGGCACAAGCTGATCGAAGCGGAAACCCGCATGCGCAACAGCCGGGCCGCCGGGCCTTTTCTCGATTTTGTTAAAGCGGAAAATCCTCTCCAGGCCGCTCTTGGCGAAAAAGACCCCGATCTCGCCGTCCGCATCATCGGCGACAAGATCGAGGCCCGCATGCTGGAAAAAAGCTGGAAAGAAGCGATTGATGCCGCAACGCCAGAAAACTGGGGCGTCTCGAAGGGACAAATCAACGCCATGTTTGAAAGTCGCACCCTTGGCTATCAAAAAGCCATGTTCGAGCTTGACTTCAAATTAGTTGAAGCGCTTATCGGTGCTAAAGATTTTAACCAAGCCGTAAAAGAAATAATTAGGAAGGAAGATACTGCTAAGGCTGGCGACGAACTTGGTATCATCAGCAAAACTGAAGAAATGAAAGTAAAATACCCCCATCTTTCTTCTCTCGCCGACCGTTTTTTAGCTCAAGCGAATATTTATCTCGGCAAGGTCTATTCTTACCGCTGGTCGGAGCAGGATTTTGAAAAATCTAATGGCAGCTATAAGAATTCTCTCAATCTTGTTAAAAACGATCTTTCGAAAGCGGGAAGACTGCTCCTGGCCGAAACCTATCTTGGGCTAGGAGAAATTCATCGTTTCGGCCAAAGCATGACCAACGGCCTTTACGATTATGAAACATCAAAAAACAATTATCGGCTGGCCCTGCAAATACTTGCCGGCTCAATCCAACCCTCGTCCCTGGGCGCCGGAAAAGACGAAATCTGGCGGGTACTCGAAGATGCAAAATATATAGACGACAACGGCATAATACAACCCCTCTTCGAGAGAAGAGACAGGCCCGACCTGCCGCTGAATACATCTGAAAGAAATCGGGTTATTGCTCTCTTGCAGCAGAGCAGAAAGGTGCCCCAGAAATCGATCAAACGCCGAGAACTGATCACGGATGTTTATCATGGGTTCTCCCTGCTT
Source organism: Candidatus Margulisiibacteriota bacterium (assembly GCA_028717325.1). Classification (GTDB taxonomy): domain Bacteria; phylum Margulisbacteria; class WOR-1; order O2-12-FULL-45-9; family XYB2-FULL-48-7; genus JAQUOB01. The sequence goes on along the minus strand of JAQUOB010000006.1, from coordinate 5,638 downwards.
GAACAGGCGGAGACCCATCCCGTTCCCTCTTATCAATATCTATTGAATGCCAGGCATTATATGGGACAGCTCTTAGTCCCGCCCGATGAAACATTGGCAGCGATCCCCCGCACGTCAAATACGATTTTGACCCCGAATCTAACCGCTTCTTATGAACATTTCGGCTTTGGGGTCGGATCAAATGGTTATGGTTCCAGCGGCACAGAAAACCGTTTCAGCGTTATCGGCCGACTCCCGCTTTACAGGGAACAATTTATTTTCTCATTCACCAACAATACAGACACCCGGAAAGATCGCTTCGGCGAATCGAGAATAAACGCATCACGCATCGGGCTATACTACCGGCCTGAATGGCTGGACAAGTTGGTTACAGTGGGGATTGACGCTAAAATCCCCGGGATGAATAGAGAGTTATTTCAAACCGCACGCTCTCTCCCGGTAAATTTTCAAAATCCAAACATGATCTTCAGCGGCTCAGTCGCAACCAAATGGCTGACTGCCTTTGCTGCGTACAATTGGAACTGGGAAAATCCTCTCCTTACTTCCCACTATGAAAAATTAATGTGGAACTTGGCTTCTCATCACATTTCGTGGCTCCAAGCACAGGTGGGGCTTGAGGGCGGTCAATATAATTTCACTGTTCTCGGCACTCCCCGGGAAAGGGCAAACATCGGCCTGGTGGTAAATTGGGATTATGATCCCGCTGAAGTAAAACCGCTCGGCGAAGGAGCTGAATTAAGGCATGGCACTTTCAAAGTTGGAGGGACATTAGGCATCGGTCTCTGGCAAAGGGAATTTATTCCCGGAGCCACCTGCGGAGAAAAAGCGCACAATCCGGGCTTGACCGAAGCACAAACAGTTAACCGGTCCATTTTTAATATGTTTAATTCCAGCTCGAGTTGCAGCACGGCAAAAGATCCTTATTACAACAAATACTCGACAAAAGGCCCTGCCTGGGGTTCGATTCCTTTGTACCTAATGGGCAGGGTGGAATATAACGCTGGTCGAATCGGCGTCGTCCAGCTGTATGGGGGATTAAATTACCAGCAAACCCCCGAGTTTACCTACCAGGACTGGCGAGCGGGCGTGAATTTTAACCTGGTACAGTTCCTGGGCCTTTAACTCCAATTTTGAGTGAAATTTTCATTGGCGTTATAAGATAATGTTATGCAAGGGCTTGAGGAGAAGAAAGTTTGAAAAGGACTGAACCACCGGCGTAAACACGATAGTAATAAAATAATAGGAAGGGGATAAAATGAGATTAGTTTTATCAGTATTACAAAGGCCCACAATTATTGGCAGAAAGCATGTTTTGACGATAACAGGAGATAGCCGATTCGCTAGTGTAGTAAATTTAACCGGCAAAGAAGCATTAAAGATTTTGGGAGTGAAAATAGGGGGACATGGAAGGGTTGCGATATTTAGCGCGGCATCGGCTTTGGCTGCGTTATCTCCATTAGGGTGTTACACAACTATTAATGGGATTGCTTATAAATCGGTTCCCGCTTATCACAGTGGGGATCTTAAATTATATAAAAATGGGAACGTTGAATCAGGCACATTAGCAACAGATACTATTTTTCAAGGAATATCTTTTAAAGGTGGGTTAGAAATTCATTTTCATGAAAATGGGAATGTTAAAGATGGATTCCTATCAGAAAATACAACCATTCAAGGAATAACTTTTAGTGCCAGATTTGGGAGCAGTAATATTTATTTTCATGAAAATGGAAATATTAAATATGGCACATTGGCAGAAGACGCTACCATTCAAGGCACACTCCTTAAAACCGGGACAAGGATTGAGCTCCGGGAAAATGGCACGATTATATCTGCAAATTTAGGGGGATCTGAGGATACTATTATTCAAGGAATAAACTTCAAGGGAGGAGGGCTCTCTCTTTCTTCGAACACTATTGAGTTCCGGGAAGATGGCAAGATTAAATCTGCGTCGCTAGATATGTGGGAGGATACTGTTATCCAAGGGATATCTTTTAAAGGCAGGACGAAGATTTCATTTTATGAAAATGCGAAGATTGAATCTGTATACTTGGAAAGAGACACCGTTATTCAAGGGATAAAATTTGGAGGCGGTTTTAATAATGGAGCGCAAATTAAATTCCAAGAAAATGGGAAGATTAAATCCACGCGATTAGGGAACGATACTATCATTCAAGGGGCACCTTTTAAGGGTGACACCCATGTTGAGTTTTATGAAAACGGGGGAATTAAGACCGGGATATTGGCAGGGAATGCTACTATCCATGGAATAAAATTTCATTTGGGAGATAGTATCAATCTTTATGAAAATAGCAATGTTGAATCTGGGATATTAGCAGAAGAAACTATTATTCAAGGAATATCTTTTGAAAGTGGGACAAAGGTTTGGTTTTATGAAAACGGAAAGATCAATAAAGCTTTAACATATTTGGGAGCAGATAAGATTATTCAAGGGATATCTTTTTGGCGTGGAACGGAAATTCAATTTGATGACAATGGAAATATTAGGTCAGTATCCTTGAGCGGAAAAACCCTTATCCAAGGGATAACCTTTGGAGACACCGATTCTTATTGTTGCAGAAGAACAAAGATTGAGTTTCTCGATAATGGCAAGATTAAATCTGCGCTCCTGGGGACGTCTACCGACATTAAAGGGATAGAATTTAAGTATGGTACAGAGATTTTATTTTACGAAAACGGCAATGTTCAGAGTGGGACAGTAGGTGCAACAGGGTATTCCCGCATTCAAGGAATATATTTTAAAGATGGAACAGAGATTCGATTTTATAAGAATGGGAAGATCGAATCTGGCACTGTGGGAGAAGATACTGTCATTCAAGGAAAGACTTTTAAAGATGGAACAGAGATTCGATTTGATAGAAACGGGAAAACAAAGGATTAATATTTATATCAGCCGCTTCTACGAAAGAATTTGTTCCAAGAAAAAATCATGGCTTTTATTTAAATCACGTGCGAGCTGGCGAATTTTCGAGAATTTTTGAATGGTTGCTCATAAAATTTATAAAGCTGAAAAAAACTCCCCCAAAGCCCCCCCCACTTCACTACAAATTTTACATAAATAATTTCCAGAAAGGGTGAAATTTATCATGAAATCTAACGATAATAATATGGAAGACATATGGGAAGGACAGAAAGGGTGAAAATTTTATGAGAATTGAAGGAACCTATAGTTATCCAGAATATAATCGGTGCGCGGATCCGGCCCAGGACCCTATTTGCCGGCTACCGGAAAGAGAAGAACCCGCTCCGGAACCCAAACCAGCAGCTTTACCCAAGGAAAACATATTTGCCGGCGGCTTTTTAATCGGCTGTGCGCCGGTTTATGACAAATGCCTTAATGCCGATCAGGCAATTAAACCGTTACGATTTGATTCCTCCGCGTTAAACGAGAATGGGACTATCACAGCAGGAACGGATGTAACTTTTTTTATCGACATTGATCCCTGTCAGGACCCGAATAAACTTACCGCTACTCTTAATATTTCACCGGATAAACCAATGGCAGTCGGGGACGGGAAATTAACTCTTACCTTAAAAGCTGATCAGAGCTGGGGGAATAGCGTAACAGCCTCGATAATAGACGATCAAGGAAATAAGTTTATTCGGACTGTGTCTCTCCCATATATTGCAGCCCCCGGCTCCGGCACAACTTCCCAGGTTTCCATCAAAATCGCATACGGCAATGACGGCGCTATCGCCTACCGCCCCGTTACCCTTTCCCCCGATTGGGGAGCGGCCAAAGCGCCAAAAGATGTCGAATATAAATGGACGGTTACCGGCCCGGACGGCGTGCATGAGCTTGCCGACCAAACTTTTCCTTTCACGCCGCAGGCCAAAGGCGATTATACGGCTGTCCTGACCGTTAGTTCCAATGACCCGGCGGCCAGCCCGATCGTGACGCAAGCCAACCTGTCGATCGGCTCTTTCGATCCGCCCTTTATCGAGATCCTGGACCTGCCTAGCGGCGGTTATGTCGCCGAAGGCACAATATTGCCAATTCCAATCTCCATTCAAAAAAACAACTGGCCGGGCGCCAGAAATGTTGGCGATGAAGACAAATATCCTAATGCCACTTGCCACGTCACGATCACCGGCACGACCGTCGGCGAAACGCCGATCTTTGACCAGGACGGGCGGAATTGTAACGACATTTCAGTCAAACTGCCCACCCTGCCGCCGGGAACAACAGAAAAATCGTATCTGATCAACGCCTCGATCAACTCGCCGCAATATGAACAGCCGGGCATCGCGGCGGCCAAACCGCTCTACATCCAAGCTTTATCACAGTGCAATTACAACCCTAATCCTTCCATCCAAGGGATAATCGATACAAACGCTGATATTTCCAATATATATGTGGGAGACATTAAACGCTTTTCTATGCCTTTCGCCAGCATCCTGCTTTGCGACGGCAAGCCCCTTTCGGCTGCCAACAGTCAAGTAACAGCTTATTTTAAGGTGAACAACGGCAATTATGTGCCGGCCCAATCAGATTCAAATGGCTATTATGTTGATATCACGTTTAATAAATCCGGACCATATTCGGTCTTCTTCAAAATTGAGCTGACGGATAAGAGCGATCCCCACTGGGCAGCCCAGTATAAGAGCCGCGACGATCTCTATGCAAAAGACCTGCTCTCTTCGGGCGGCCCAAAACCTTCGGCGGTGATCGGCGGCCTGGAATATTCTTATACCGTCGGCCAGAGCGCCAACGTTACCTGTAATTCCGATGCTTCGAATGTAAAATATAAGTTTCTGGTCACCCGGCCGGACAAACCGCAAGCCGAAGAATTCAACCAGCAAAACATTTCTTACCTTTTTGATATCGCCCAGGACTACGCTTTTAAATGTCTCGTCCTTGATTCGACCGGCACCACCACCCTCAATTATGACCTGAAGGGGCCGATCACCGTCGTTCCGGCCCAGATCCCGGCCTGCGCATTGAGTATCATTGCCAGCCAGGCGATATTCGAAAAAACCGACTTTATTATTAAAGTCGGCAATCCGACCCCCAATTGCCAATATAGCTGGGACATGGGTGATAACCAACCTTTCCCGCTTGGCGAACAAACAACTTACCAGTATGCTAACTCGGGGGCCTATCAGGTTTACCTGCATGCCAGTATCAACGTCGGGGGCAAGGATTACCCCTTTGTTTCGCCAAGCGCCTATCCGATCTTCGCGATCGAAAAATCTCTGCCGCTGCCCAAACTGTTTATCTCGATGCCTGACTCAGCTCAGGTAAATACTCAAGTATCCGTGGATACTTCCAATCTTGATGACGCCAATTATAATTACACAATTTACTGGGGCGACAATAAACCGGTTGATACAATCATCCCGGGCGTTGTGGCCCAGCATATATTTGATACGGTCGGCCCGCGCAAACCCGTTCTGACCGCTACGCTGAAAAGCAATCCAGCCAAATTCTATGAAATATCTTATGATATTTATATTAAAAATTATCCGGTCCCCAATGTCGGCATTCAAGGCCCCAACTCCGCGCCGGTCAACATGGACGTCAGCTTCATCCTGCCAAACCCGACGCCGGGTGCAACCTGCAGTTGGAATTTCGGCGACACGCCAGCGGTTGTCACCCCGATCGACAACAGCTTAC
>JAQUOB010000005.1:18333-19936 GCA_028717325.1 Candidatus Margulisiibacteriota bacterium | reverse complement strand
TGGAAGCTTACACAAAATTAACCGGCAAGCAGAAATTATAAGGAGAAATAATATGAATATCGGCAAACCTTTTATTGATTCCTGGAACATTTATATCAAGCACCTGGGCACGATCCTGATCGCCTTTATAATTCTGATCATTCTTTCGGTCATAACTCTCGGTGTGTTATATATTCCGCTCCTGATCGGCCTGCAGATGCTGTTCGTCAAGGCCAAAAGGGGCGAACAAATCACCGCCAATGAAGTCTTGGCCCCGATCAACCGGTATTTCTCGCTTGTTTTCGGCAGTTTTGGTATAGGCCTGCTGGTCCTGTTCGGTTTGCTGCTCCTGATCGTGCCGGGTCTCGCCTGGGCCAGCTGGTGGATGTACGCGGCGCTCTTTATGTATGACCGCAGCATGCACATTGAGGACGGCATGAAGTCGAGTAAGGACGTTGTCAGAAAGAGCGGCACCTGGTGGCACCTTTTGTTTCTCGTTATCGTCTTTTTCATCGATAACGTTTTTGTCTGGTTCATCGGTCCGTTGGGTTTTATAGCAAAATTCGTGACCACGCCGCTGACCATGGGAGCTGTAGCCTGCGCTTATGCTGACGAGTCGAAATAATACAAAAAGGATCAAAATAGGTAAGATTGAGATCGGCGGTGGCAACACCATCGCCGTCCAATCTATGACCAAGACCGCGACGTCCGACATTGACGCAACGGTCAAGCAGATCCATGAGCTGGCAGCGGCCGGCTGTCAGATCGTGCGCTGTGCCGTGCCCGATAAAGAATCGGCGGTGGCATTAAAGGAGATCAAAAAGCAGATCAATATCCCGCTGGTCGCCGATATCCATTTTAACCATGAATACGCGGTCATGGCGGCCGAAGCCGGTGTCGATAAACTGCGCATCAATCCCGGCAATATCGGCGATCCGGCCAAGATCAAAGCGGTCGTCAACGCCGCCAGGGATAAAGGTATTCCCATCCGGGTCGGCGTCAATTCCGGTTCGCTGGAAAAGGAAATAAAGAAAAAATATGAAGGCCACGTTACGGCCGAGGGGCTGGTCAAAAGCGCGTTAAAGAACGTGAAAGTCCTGGAGGACCTGGATTTCCACGATATCGTTATATCTTTAAAAGCGACCTCGGTCCCTTTGACGATCCAGGCCTATGAGATGATCGCCAAAAAGACCGACTACCCGCTGCACGTGGGCATAACGGAAGCAGGCATCCCCAGGATCGGCGTGGTTCGCTCGTCAACCGGTATCGGCGCGATACTCGCGGCCGGCATCGGCGACACGATCAGGGTTTCACTGACCGGCGACCCGGTCGAAGAAGTCCGCACAGCCTACGAGATCTTAAAATCGTTGGAGCTGGTCGAACACGGGGTGACGATCATTTCCTGTCCGACTTGCGGCCGCGCCAAGATTGACGTGGTCAAAATCGCGGAAGAAATAGAAAAACTGACCAGAAACATAAAGCAACCTTTAAAAATCGCCATCATGGGCTGCGAAGTTAACGGCCCGGGCGAGGCGGCCGATGCCGACGTCGGTTTGGCCGCCGGCAAGGGAGTAGGGCTTATTTTCCGGGAAGGACAGGTGGTCCGCAAAGTTCCGGAAGCCGA
>JAQUOB010000005.1:16788-18233 GCA_028717325.1 Candidatus Margulisiibacteriota bacterium | reverse complement strand
AGGAGCAAAAGTAAATGATAGATAGATACACGTTGCCGAAAATGCGGGAAATTTGGTCTGAAGAGAATAAGTTTCGCAAATGGCTGGAGGTCGAGATCGCGGCTTGCGAGGCCTGGGCCTCTCTGGGCAAGATCCCGCGCGAGGCGCTGGCAAAAATAAAAAGGAAAGCCAGCTTTGATATCGGCCGGATCAACGAGATCGAAAAAGAGACCGCCCACGACCTGATCGCCTTTTTGACCTCGGTGGCCGAGAAAGTCGGCCCCGAATCGCGCTTTATCCATATGGGGATGACCTCTTATGATGTCGAAGACACCGCCCGTTCCATGCAAATGCGGGACGCGGCCGACCTGATCATCAAAGATATCGAAGAAGTGATCAAGATCATCAAACGCCGGGCTAAAGAGGAAAAAGACACGATCATGATGGGCCGCACCCACGGCGTTCACGCCGAACCGGTCACCTTTGGGCTTAAATTGCTGGTCTGGGCGGCCGAAATGGAGCGCAACCTGGTCCGGATGAAACACGCGCAAGAGACGATCTCGGCCGGCAAGATATCCGGCGCGGTCGGCACTTACGCCAACCTCGATCCGCGGGTCGAAGAATACGTCTGCAAAAAACTGAAACTGAAGCCTTCGCCGGCTTCGACCCAGGTGCTGCAGCGCGACCGGCACGCGGAATATCTGACGACCCTGGCCGTTATCGCCGGCTCGCTGGAGCAATTCGCGACCGAGATACGGAATCTCCAGCGGACGGAGATCTGGGAGGTTGAAGAACCGTTCGGCAAGGGCCAAAAAGGCTCTTCGGCCATGCCTCACAAGAAAAACCCGATAACCTGCGAGCGGATCGCCGGCCTGGCCCGGGTCATTCGGGGCAACGCCGTGGCCGGCCTCGAAAATGTCGCGCTCTGGCATGAACGCGATATCACTCATTCATCGGTTGAGAGGATCATTCTGCCGGACAGCTGCACCTTGATCGATTATATGCTCCAGCAGTTTGCCCGGGTAATGGACGGCTTGGTGGTTTTTCCGCAGAATATGAGAAAAAACATCGAACGGTCGTTCGGCCTGACCTTCTCGCAAAAACTGCTGCTGGCGCTGACCGACAAAGGATTGACCCGCGAAGAAGCTTATAAGATCGTCCAGACCGCGGCCATGAAAGCCCGGGGTTCCGGCAAAAACCTCAAAGATGAGATATTTGAGAGCCGTGACGCCATGAAGCATTTGTCCAAAGAGGAAATTGAACATATCTTTGATATCCGCAATCATTTGAAGAATATTAACGTAGTCTTCAGGAGGTTTGGTCTATAATGGCAAAAGTTAACGTTTACGTTACTCCCAAAAAAGGCATTCTCGATCCCCAGGGCAAAGCCGTCGAAGCGGCGCTTCATTCATTAGGTTATAAAAACGTGGCTAACGTCAAGGTCGGCAAATTTATCGAACTGGAAA
>JAQUOB010000005.1:0-16688 GCA_028717325.1 Candidatus Margulisiibacteriota bacterium | reverse complement strand
AACGTTTACGTTACTCCCAAAAAAGGCATTCTCGATCCCCAGGGCAAAGCCGTCGAAGCGGCGCTTCATTCATTAGGTTATAAAAACGTGGCTAACGTCAAGGTCGGCAAATTTATCGAACTGGAAATAACCGGTAAGCCCTCCGACAAGGAAATGGGCAAACAGATCGAAGCCATGGGCAAAAAACTTTTGTCCAATCCGGTGATCGAAGATTTTATTTTTGAAATTGAAGAGTAATTTAATATGAAATTTGGCGTCATCGTTTTTCCCGGCTCTAATTGCGACCAGGATTGTTTTAACGTTGTTAAAGATGTTTTAAAGCAGCCGGTCGAATATATCTGGCACCATGACGTTAAACTCGACCACCTCGATTGCCTGATCTTGCCCGGCGGCTTTTCTTATGGCGACTACCTGCGCTGCGGCGCGATCGCCCGGTTCTCACCGATCATGGCAACCGTGAAAAAATTCGCCGACCGGGGGGGCAGGGTGATCGGGATCTGCAACGGTTTCCAGATCCTGACCGAGGCCGGTTTGCTGCCTGGAGCCCTGATCAGGAACCAGGGAGTCCATTTTATCTGTAAACACATCAAGATCAGGGCCGAAAACGTTAAAACCCCATTTACGAATAAGCTCAAAAAAGGCCAGATTTTGAACATTCCGATCGCCCACGGCGAAGGCAATTATACCTGCGATCCAGCCACTTTAGGGGCTTTAAAACGCAATAAACAGATCGCTTTTACGTATTATGGCGAGAATCCTAACGGTTCAACCGCCAATATAGCCGGGATTTTCAATCAAAAACACAATGTTTTAGGCATGATGCCGCATCCGGAAAGGGCTTCTGAATCGATATTGGGATCAGCTGACGGGCTTTTAATCTTAGAATCCATCCTTAATTAGTAATTAGTCATTCGTCATTAGTCATTTTCTCTGTACATTTCCCATGTGGACAACCGGCAGGTGATGATATTTTCCGCACCCCAGAGCTAAATATTAGCTATTCATCACCTTGCCTCAACTTGACATAAGATATATTATGCGACATTAGAAATAGCCGGTTTTTAAGGCGTTTGTTAGCCCCTAGCGATGCTTTGTCTCCCTAAATATGACTAGAATTAAGCGGTCAAACCGTGGTTAATATAATCTTTCGCCTGGCGATTTAACACGGACGCCGAACATGAAGTTGCTGTTGCCAGAATTTAAGATATCGTCCGCCTGCAGCAGCAAGTCCATATAATCCTGCATCTGCTGTTCGTAACCTACCCTGACCCTTGGATTATTCGGCCTGGGATTATTAATATCGTAAATATCAGCTATCACATTGCCAAATTTTTCAGTCGGCTGATAGATCACGCCGCCGCCCAGCTGGCTGTTGATGACGCCGAGCCGGAAACCGAACCGGTCATCCATTTTGTTGGTCAGCAGAAAGTCCAGCAGCCCCGGCTGTCTGGTCGGCCCTTCGCCGAAACCAATCCGATAATAAGTCCGCTCGCTCTGGATAATATCGACATCGCCGCGCACGGCATTGGACCGGCTGCCGATATCAACGCCCCCGGACGCCCGCATGTTGACCCGGCCGACATTTTCAAAGAATTTATTGGCGGAAGTAAGCGTCTGGTCGGTCGCGGCAATGGTCCCTTTGACGTTCGCCTGGAATTTCGGATCGGTGACGATATCTTTGATCCCCTGGTTTGTCTGCCGCAGTTCATCGGTCAATTTTTCGATATCGTTCGAAACCTTATCCGCCGTGTAGACCATGTCGGTAAATGCAGCCTGAAGTTTGGGATTTTCGATGATCTTTCTGACATTCTCGAGAATAGCTTTGGTTTCGACCAGATTTTTTGAGCCGATATCGATAAAATCGACGATCGCGGCCGTGCGCAAACCTTGAAGCTCCATCTTGGAAACATACATCGTTTCAGACGTTCCGGGCCGGATCTCAAGATATTTCAGGCCGACGATGCCGTCATAGGAAACACGCAGTATTGAATCGGCCGGTATCTTCATATCAGGAGCAATAACGGAATAAATTTTAATATCATATGGGCCGGGGTCGATGCGCATCACTTTGCCGACTTTCAGGCCCCGGTAGCGCACCTCGGACCCGACGGTCAGCCCTTCTATGCTCTCAAAGGAGGCGCGCAACTCATAACCCTTACCGACCAGCAGTAGCTCCGATTTCCAGACGATCACCATGCCGATCAAAATAAGACCGATCAAAGTCACGATGCCGACTTTAACCGCGGTAGACATTACTCTTTCCCTCCGGTAATGAATTTTTTGACGATCGGGTTCTGCGTTCTGTGAGCTTCTTCCGGCGATCCGACATCGATGAATTTACCGTCGTGGAGCATGACGATCCGCCGGGCCGTCTTATAAACCGTCTGCATGACATGCGTCACCACGACCGATGTCACTTTCAATTCCCGCGACAATTTTACCATCAAATTTTCAATATTAACAGAGGTAATGGGGTCCAGGCCGGTCGTCGGCTCATCGTATAAAATGATCGAAGGATTGGAAGCCAGCGCCCGGGCGATCCCCACTCTTTTTTGCATGCCGCCCGACAGCTCTTCGGGCATGAGATTATCCGTCCCCTCAAGCTCGACCAGCCGCAGTTTTTCACGGACGATCCGGCCGATCTCCCGCTCCGTCAGCTTCATCTGTTCACGCAGAGCAAAAGCAACATTTTCAAAAACGGTGAGCGAATCGAATAACGCGCCCGACTGGAAGACCATGCCGATGTTTTCCCTCAGTTTGATCAACTGGTCCTCGTTCAGCCGACTGATATCATTGCCGTTGATAAAGATCGAGCCCGCCGTCGGCTCCTCGATGCGCAAAATCAGGCGAAGTAGCGTGCTTTTGCCGCAGCCGGAAGGCCCGATGATCGCCAGCGAATCGCCGTCCGGGATATCGTAGGAGATCCCCTGAATGACTTTTTTCTCACCGAAATATTTCGTTAAATTTTGTATTTTTATCATTTAGCCCTCACCCGCTAACATTTAACCTACCCCCCTCTCCCAGAGGGAGAGGGGAAATTCATTTAAAAAAGGCCAGGGACAAAAAATAATTGACCACAAAAATCGCGATCAGCGAAGTAACGACGGAAGAAGTCGTCGCTTCCCCGACCCCTTTGGCGCCGCCTTTCGTCGACAGTCCCCGGTAGCAGGCGATGATCGCTATCATCATGCCGAAAACAATTGTCTTGATCAAGCCGCCCCAGATATCCCACATGGTCAGGAGCGATCGGGCCGTGTCCATGTATTCGACCGGGTTGATGCGCACGACATAAATGCCGACCAGATAGCCGCCGAGAAAACCGACGACGTCGGAGGCGATGGTGAGGATCGGCATCATCGTGGCGCAGGCAATGAAGCGGGGAATGACGAGATACCGAACCGGGTTACTGCCCAACGCCTGGAGAGCCTCGATCTGTTCCGTGACCTGCATCGTGCCGATCTCGGCCGTGATGGCGGCGGATACGCGGGCCGCGATCACGATGCCGGCCAGGGCCGGCCCCAACTCCCTCGCCATGGCGATCGCCATGATCCCGCCGACATATTTGCCGGCGCCGAACTTGACGAATTCGGTCGCGACCTGGACAGCAAAGACCATGCCAACAAAAGCCGAGGCCGCGATCGCCAGCGGCAGCGACTCGTAACCGATCTTGACTATCTGTTCAAGCGACAGCTTGACCTTCGTCTTGCCGGTGAATATCCCGGCGACGGTCTGCCAGCCGAGCTCGGCAACCTTGCCCAATTCTTCAAGAAAATCAAGGGTCCGATTGCCTAATTTTTCGGTTATTCTATTGTATGGCATTGGGTATCTTCTCGATCAGGTCGGAAGCGATCAGCCCGTATTCCCCTTTTTCTTTCGCCGCCAGGTCGCCGGCCAGCCCGTGCAGATAAACGGCGGCGGCCGCCGCTTCAAAAGCGGGAATTCCCCGCGCGGCCAGCCCGACGATCATGCCGGTCAAAACATCCCCCACTCCGCCGGTCGCCAAGCCGGGATTACCCGTTTCATTAATGTAAAGCGCGCCGCCTTGATCAGCCACCACGGTCCGGTATCCTTTTAAAACCACCGTGCATTTCAACAGTTTGGCCGTTTCCGCGGCCGTTTTTTCCCGGTTCTTTTGGATCTCGGCCGATTTTTGGCCGAGCAGACGCGCCATTTCGCCGGGATGCGGCGTTAGAACAAGTTTGAGCTGTAATTTTTCCAGTGCGGAAATATCGCCGATGAAAGCGTTCAGGCCGTCGGCGTCGACGACAACGGGGCCGCTGAATTTTTCATCACTTAATTTAAAAAGCATGTCTCGCGCAATATCGCGCCGCCAACCCAGCCCCGGACCGACGGCGATCGCATCCGCTTTTTGGGCCGCCGTCAGGTAGTCCGCGGCCTTGTCGCCGCCGACTACAATAATTTCAGGAGTGGCGCAATTGACAGTGTCGCGCGCTTTGAGAGGACAGCCGAGATAAACCAGCCCGGCGCCGATCCGCAGGGCGCCCCGGCCGCAGAGAATGGCCGCCCCCAGCATCCCTTCGGAGCCCGCCAGGATGAAAACCTTGCCAAAATCCCCTTTGTGGGAATCCGGCGGCCTCTTTGGGAATAGTTTCTTTATTTCGGCCGGCGTAATATTATTTTTCGACATAAACTGAAGCCACGGCGTAATCTTTCGAATGAGAAAGACTGGCATGAACTTTGTCGCTTATCTTGTTTTTAATCGCCAGCCGGGGTTTGCCGTTCGCCTCATTGACCACCTCGATATCCTGCCAGTTTATACCGTCCCGCTTCCGTCCAAAACCGGCGATGCCCGTGCCGATCGCCTTGGAATAGGCCTCTTTGGCGGCAAAGCGGACCGCCAGTTCGGGATACTTGAAAGTTTTACGGCTCCGGCAGTATTTCAGCTCCCGGGCGGTAAATATCTTTTTTAGAAAATCGTCGCCGTATCTTTCCACCGCCGCTTTGATCCGCTCAATCTCGATGATATCGATACCGATGCCTTTGATCATAATAGCTGGCACATATTATAGCATAATCAATCATAACCATTTCCCCAATCCAGGAGAAACTTGATCCTGTCCTTGATCGGCTTTAAATTGGACAGCATGACCGCCGTATTTGCCCGGGTAATCGCCTGATCGGGATAAAAGTTGACCAGCACATATTTTAACATTCCGGTTTGTTTGGCCGCTGTTATCTCCCGAACGGCCCAATGACCGACCGGAGCATCTGGATAAGGTTTGCTTTTTACCCGAGGCAGTTCCTGCCGGGTAAACCTGATCAGCATGACGACGCTTTCTGCGCGGCTGGTGGGCCGCTTCGGCCGAAAAGTCCTGTCCGGATAGCCAGTGATAATTTTCCGCTGATAGCCGGCTTTTATATACGGGGCGGCCTGATCGGTTGGTTTTATATCGATAAAAGGCAGTTCCAACGACTCGGCCGCAGGTATTTTGCCGATCGACAGTAATTTAATTAAATAGTCAGCCCGCCTGATAGCCAAGCCGGGTTTAAAAGTACCGTCAGCAAAACCGTTCATTATCCCCAGTGTTGCGACCAGCGCGATCCGCATTTTGGCCGGGTGGCCCGGCACGACATCGCTAAAGTCCTTAAGCGACAAAATCCTGATCTTTTGTCTGCCGACCAGTCTGTCTTGGGCGTTATAGCCGATAATAGAAAAAGAATTTTTCCCCGGCTTCAGCGGCAGGCTGACCTTATACCTTTTACCCGACAAAACAACTTTGACATTATTAATTCGTATCCTCGTTATTTTCGGGTTAATAACTTGTCCTTCAAAAGTAACGATCGAATTATAGACAATGGTTTTATCCATCGGCCTGGTCGAAAAAGAAGGCATTTCAAATTTCCGCATCTCTTTCTTCTCAACTTCCGCCGCTTTAACTATCTCCATTTTTGCCGCTTTAATTGCTTCGGGCTTTATTTCTTCGGGCTTGCCTGCCTCGATCCCGATTGCCGCTGGTTTCAATGCCTCCGGAAAATAAAATTGACGGATAGTTTCTTTTTCCCAATCCAGAATATCGGCCACCACCAAAGAGAACGGCGTGATCCTGGCCAGCATTTCGGCTACTTCCGAACGGGTCAATTTTTTATCCGGCTCAAATAAATCCCCTTTCAAATAGTCCAGCCAGCCGGCTTCGTCAGCGGCCGCAACATCTTTATAAGCCCAGCTCCGGCCGGACACATCGGTGAAACGCGAACTTTCCCCTTTGGCCGCCGGCAAGCCGTCGAACCTGGACAGGATGGCCACTCCCTCCGCGCGGCTGATCAAGCCATTCGGTCTGAACCTGCCATCCGGATAACCTTTAACGATACCCAGATCGACCGCCTGCGCGATAGACCGCGCCGCCCAGTGCCCGGCCGCCACATCCTTGAAAGGGATTTTATGTTCGTTGCCGGCGGTTAAAGACATCGTTTTGACCAGCAACAAGCACAGCTCGGCGCGGCTGATGTTCCCTTCCGGCTT
The DNA here is from genome assembly GCA_028717325.1 of Candidatus Margulisiibacteriota bacterium. Classification (GTDB taxonomy): domain Bacteria; phylum Margulisbacteria; class WOR-1; order O2-12-FULL-45-9; family XYB2-FULL-48-7; genus JAQUOB01. The sequence goes on along the minus strand of JAQUOB010000005.1, from coordinate 10,207 downwards.
GAAAGTCCCGTCGGGATAACCGGTGAAGATATTTTCCATCGCCAGTGCGCCGATCGGGATGCCTGACCAGTAACCCGGTGGAACGTCTTTGAAATCCTTGAGCCGCAGGATCCTGATCCTCTGGCTGTCTAAATTATTTTCTCTGCCGTCATACCCATCAATTCGATAAAAATTCTTGCCCAGAACCAATGGGAATTCAATTTTAAATTGATCGTTTGCCAACACCGCCTCCAGGCTGTTTACTTTAACCGACTTGATTTCCTTATTAAGCACCCGGCCTTCGATCGTGACCAGATCACCATACATAATGCTCTTGTCGGCAGGTAAAAGCTTAAATGAAGCCGTTTTAACGGGCGATGGCCCCGGCTTCATTTTTTTCCTGGCCGCGCCGTACGTGATCGAAAAATAATTGGTGGTGTTTTCCGACAGCTGCGAGTATTGATGATAGGCATAATCAAAACGGAATTCGCCGAAATAAAGGCCGACGCCGGCGGTCAAATTGTTGGAAGCTTCCAGCTGGCTGCCGCTGCCCGTGCCTACCGTTTCCTGGTCGATACCAAGCCTTAGGTCGATGACCGGCAGCGGCGACCATTCGAAGCCCGTGTGCGTCAGTGAAGGCAGCGACGGCCTGAGAGGATAAAGGTCTTCATCCAGATTAAACGACAGCTCATTGGTCCCGATCTTCCGGAAGCCGTCCTCGCCCAGAAGTTTTAAGCTCAAGCCGACCTTTAAGATCGAGGGGAACGTTTCTTCGTTGCCGTTCTCATACCTGATCTTGCCGCCCCAGGCAGCGGGCAAAGCGTTCTGGACGACCAGCCCGGTACTGACCGAAGCGCTCGGTTTAAAATTGAGGCCGAAATCAAATTCATTGCCCTTCGCCCGGCCGCCGACTATGCCCGGGCCCGAAAGATCGACCGTAAAGAACTTATAGCTCGCGCCCAGCGAAATTTTTTCCAGCAGTCCGCCCAAACCGGTCGACCAGGAAAGCAGATAGACCCGGTTGTTGAAACCGTAGGTCGCGCCTTCGGTGGTCGAGGGAATGATCCTGGTGCCGTCGAGGACCTCGGTCGTCGAGGTAAAGCCCACGAAACTGATATTGCTGCTCGCCGTGCCCAAACCGAGATTGCCGAACTTTGTCGGCGCGGCTGCCGCCAGGTTCATATAATCAAACTCGTTGATGAAGCGGCCGGACATGGTGGTCGCCTGAAAATTCTTGATCGAGTACAACGAAGCCGGGGTTATGAACATGCCGGACACATCGTCCGACAAGCCGATAAAACTTTTTCCCATGCCGAGGCTGCGAGCCCCGACCCCGATGCGCGACGGGTCGGTAGCCACCGTGGTTTGGGCTGAAACGGCGAAGCTAAACGCCGTGACAAAAATAATAAATAATAATGCGCATCTTAAAGAGAGTGCCATGTTCGGCAATTTCAATTTCGTTTTTCCCCTTCAGACATTCCATTTTTATTGATTGAAGACGACTATATGGCCCGAACCGATTACTTTGCCTTCCGCCACGATCTTATAGACATAAATGCCGTTGCCAAGCTTGGCGCCGCTGATGTCCGAAATGCCGTTGAATCTCACTTCGTTATAGCCGGCCTTGGCGCCATTGGCTCCGGCGATGAACCGGCGCGTCCAGACCGCTTCACCGCCCGGCCCGACCATCAAAAATGTCGTGTTCACGTCCTTGGTCAGGTTAAAGGCCATCGACATCGTTTGGTCCTTGGCCGGCGAAAAGACCGGGGCCGAAACCGTGACATTGCCGAGCACCTGGGCCACGCTCTCATAAGAGACCAGCAAAGTAAATTCTTTAACAATCTGATTGCCGGCCGTGTCTTTGGCCTCGATCCTCAGAGTGTGGGAACCATCCTCGAGCTCGGTCGTCGGCTTGATCTGCAGCTTGGTGCTGGTGGCGGACGTGAAGGCCGTCGCTTTGGCCAGCGACACGGCATTGCCGTCCAGCCAGACCTTGATCGATGAAGAATCCAGCGCCAGATTATCATTAAGCGTGATCTCAAAAGTCGGCTGTCTGCCGACATGATCGCCATCTTTGACCGCCACACCCTCGATATTGACCACGGCTGTGGGCGCCGTCGTGTCGGCAACCGTAGTTGTGGTGGTGGTCGTCGTCGTGGTCGCCCCGCTAACGGTGGTGGTCGTCGTCGTCGTGGTCGTCGTCGTCGTGACAACGGTAAAGGTCCATGAACCGCTGTAATCGCCCCAGTTGCCCGCGCCGTCCCTGGCTTTCACGGCCCACGTATGAGCGGCCAGCGACAGCGCCGTCGGCTGGGCATAACTTGTTACGGCCCCAAGGGTGGTCTCAGTCGTATCAACCTTGATCTCATAGCTGACAACTCCGCTTAACGCGTCGGTCGCCGCATTCCAGCTGTAGGTCGGCTTCGTTTCGATCGTTGTGCCGCTGTTGGCCGGCGCCGTCAACACCGGCGCGGCCGGGCCGGTCGCATCAAAAGTAATAGAGGCCGTCACCACAATGCTTTCGTTTGAAACACTGTCCTTTAACTTATAATAGACGGTTTTGCCGCTCTCGCCAGCCGTCAGGGTATATTGGGTCGGATTAACGTAGACCAGCCAGCCGGAATCATTGGTCGTAAAACCGGCGTTCTCCGCCATTCTCATCTGGGTCGGCGAGCCGCTGATGCCGGCGGCTTCGACCGTGATTATCGGCGAATTGGTATAACGCGTACTTTCAGATGTTATGTCCTTTAATGTGATCCCGGTGATCCCCGGCCCGGTCAGGTCCACAGTCAAGCCGAAAGTGGCGGAAAAGTTCCCCCAATTGCCGGCCACGTCCCGCGCTCTCACCTTCCAGGTATGCGCGGCTTCGGTCAAAATCGGAGTTGTATAACTTACCGTCGCGCCCTGAGTCGCCGCTGTCGTGTCGATCGTAATTTCATAACTGCCTATACCCGAACCACCGATATCCGTCGCCGCTTCCCAGGTCAAAGTCGGCGTCGGCGTCGCGACAGAGCCGCCGTTCCCGGGAGTTATAAGTGTCGGCGCGGTCGGTGCGGTCGCATCGATAGTAGCGGTCCAGGTGGAAGAAAAGTCACCCCAGTTGCCCGCGATATCTTTCGCTCTGACTTTCCAGGTATGGGCGGCTTCCGACAGCGCCACCCCCGGAGTATAAGTTGTTGTCGCTCCCTGGGTTGCAACGGTCGTATCGATCGTTATTTCGTAACTCCCGATCCCAGAACCGGTATCCGTAGCCGCCTGCCAGGTAAAAGTTGGAGTAGTGCTTGTCGCATAACCGTTATTGGCGGGGGCCTCCAGTGTCGGCGCGCTCGGCGCCGTCGCATCAACCGTCAAATTAAAAGTGGCGGAAAAAGCTCCCCAGTTGCCGACCGCATCCCGCGCCCTGACTTCCCAGGTGTGAGCCCCTTCAGCTAAGAACATTAAAGTGGGGGTGTAGTGAGTTACCGCCCCGTCCGTATACACCACTGTCGTGTCAATTGTCAGCTCATACTGCCCCACCCCGGAACCGCTGTCGGCTGCCGCCTCCCAGGTAAAAGTTGGCCTGATATTTGTGGTGTAACTGTTATTCGCCGGGGCCTCGAGCGTCGGTGCACTAGGCGCCGTTGAGTCGATCGTGAAATTTGCCGCGCTTTCTCCCGTGCCCAGGTTATGGGCGGGAGAATTGTCTTGGGCCGTGACCTTGACTTTTACCGTGGCTGAATCAAGGCTCGGCACCGGATCCCAGGAATAGCCTGAAATGGTTGAGATCCCCGTCACGATCGTATTCGGGTAGGTTGTGCCGCCGTCGGTTGAATAATATAGATTGACGGAGTTGGGTTTTAGGCCGCTGGGATCGGCCAGCGACCAGAGTATTTCTCCCGCGGAACCGCCCTGCAATTTTTCCCCGCCGACAGGGTAGGTAACTTCGACCGTCGGGCCGGTGAAATCGGTTTGGTAATAAGAGTAAGCACCCATGTCGGCGCGGCTGCCGTCGGGATCAAGCGGAGATGTTGGATCACCGGCATCAATACAGGGAGAGCTGCCTTGAAGATGAAAATCATTATTGGTCGGGTCAACGAACACGGCATCCGCCGAGATGGTCCCGACCCCTGAAATTGCCACCGGCGACCAGCTGGTCTCATTATTCCAAACATCATCATATAGTGATGTAATGGTGCCGCCGACCCGTTTGATGCCGTAACTGCCGGCATCGGGAGCCCCGCCGGTCGGCTTGTTTATTATAATATTATTTTCACTTGTGGCCGTGCCGCCGACAATTTGTATACCAATAACATTTTTGACGATCGTGTTCTTCTTGATGATCGGATTGCCGTAAGCGATATAGAGGCCGCCGTTGCCGGTGTATAGATAGCCCCGCACTTCGTTCGAGGTGATTGTACCGGTCCCGTAGACATAGACCCCGCTGGCGGCATTGGTATTATTGCTGTAACCCATCAATTTATTGTTCTTAATATCATAGTTATTGCAGGTGTTGTACATTTGAATACCGATATCAGATGTTATCGTATTGCCTTCGATCGTCACATAGGTATTACTGTTACCGTTTAAGTAAACACCGGACGAATAGTTGCTTCCATAATTGTTCGTTATAGTATTATTCCTGACCAGCAGGTAGTCGGCCCCCGCTGCCGCTCTGAGAGGAGCGGTGTATCCCCCGCCGTAGGTGAGCGTGTTCCCCTGGACCAGGCAGTTGTCGGAGCCGTCCGACAGACTGGAGGCCGATCCGTTTATATAAATCCCGGAGCCGCCGTTGGTTTTGGTCAGAGTGCTGTTCAAGACCTGACAATAAGGCCCAAGTATGCTTACATCATAATAATCCCCGCTCGCAGTGTTATTGATCGCGATGCCGTCCAGCGTCGCGCCCGTCCCCATCATGACCGTCGAGACAGTCGCGGCCGCCGAATCGATCGTCGCCACTTCCGTCAGGTACTGTTTCAAGCCCTGGCTCACTTCCAGAGTCAACGGGAAGGTTTCGCCTGCCGCCGCGTTATACGTCCCGCCCCTCACATACACCGTCCCTTCGGTCGAGCCCAGCGCCTTAAAGATCGTCTTCCAGGGGCTGCCCAGACTGCCGTCCCCGGTTGAATCATCACCACTGTTGCTGACGTAGGAGGCGGCTATTATCCCCGAACTGGCCGCGGCGCCCCCGTAGGCGCCTCTATTTCCCCCGTCGGCCGGATCGGCACCGTTCAAGCACGGCGAGTCGGTGCAAAGCTGGTAATTGTTCACGTCGGGATTGACAAAGCGCGGGCAGGCCGTCGCGTCGTTCGTCCGCCCGTTGATCGTGCCGGTAGAGAGAGTGTAATAAAAAGTTTCAAAATCGAACAACTGGTTGTATGAACTGTTGGTCATGCCGGACGCGGCATTATAAATACCGACGCTGTTATCATAATATTTCCCCGGCCTTGTCCGGCCGGCGATGATATTATTCTTGACCGTCGCCACCCCACCAGAAACGTTGCGGACCCCTACCGCGTTATTGACGATCGTGTTCTTGCTGATCGTGATCGGCCCGCCGCCGGAAAAATAGATGCCGGCGGTACCGGTATATTGATAGCCCCGCACTTCGTTCGAGGTTATTGTCCCGCTCCCGTAAACTTGGACACCTGCGGCGGCATTGGTATTATTACTGTAACCGATCAATTTATTGGTCTTAATGTCAAAATTACTGCAGGTGTTGTTCATGGCAATGCCGACATCGGCCGTGATCGTATTGCCCTCGATCGTGACGTAAGAGCTGCTGTTGCCGACCAAGTAAATGCCGTTCGAATAATTGCCGGCATATGTATTTGTTATCGTATTGTTCTTGAAGATCAAATAATCGGCCCCGGCGGCCGCATAGATCGGATAGTACCACCCGCCGTAGGTGATCGTGTTACCCTGCACCAGGCAGTTGTCGGAGCCGTCCGACAGTTGGGAGGCCGATCCGTTTATATAAATCGCGGAGCCGTTGGTTTTGGTCAGGGTGCTGTTCAAGACCTGACAATAAGGCCCGAGTATGTTGACGTCATAATAATCCCCGCTCGCAGTGTTATTGACCGCGATGCCGTCCAGCGTCGCGCCCGTTCCCAGCATGACCGTCGTCGCGGTCGCAGCCGCCGAATCGATCGTCGCCACCTCCGTCAGGTACTGCTTCAAGCCCTGGCTCACTTCCAAGGTCAACGGGAAGGTCTCGCCCGCCGCCGCGTTGTACGTCCCGCCCCTAACGTACACCGTCCCTTCGGTCGAGCCCAGCGCTTTGAAGATCGTCTTCCAGGGGCTGCCCAAGCTGCCATCGCCCGTCGAATCATCCCCGCTGTTGCTGACGTAGGAGGCGGCTATTATCCCCGAACCTGTCGCGGCGCCACCGTAAGCGCCCCTATTTCCCCCGTCGGCCGGATCGGCACCGTTCAAGCACGGCGAATCGGTGCAAAGCTGGTAATTGTTCGCGTCCGGGTTGGCAAAGCGCGGGCAGGATGTCGCGTCGTTCGTCCGCCCGTTGATCGTACCAGAAGCCACGTAATAACCAGTTTCGACATTGAATAATTGGTTGTACGAGCTGTTGATCGAGCCGTTCGAGGAGGCATTATAAAGGCCGACGCTGTTATCATAATATTTCCCCGGCCTTGTCCGGCCGGCGATGATATTATTCTTGACCGTTACCGCCGTATTAGAAACATTGCGCACACTAACAGCGTTATTGACGATCGTATTCTTGCTGATCGTGACCGGATTATTGCCGCCGGTGATATAGATGCTGCCGACACCTGTGTACTGATAGCCACGCACCTCATTAGAAGTTATTGCCCCGTTCCCGTTGGTTGTTATACCAGTGTAAGAATTGGTATTATTGCTGTAACCGATCAACTTATTGGTCTTAACGTCAAAGGTATTGCAGACATTGTACATATAAATACCAACATCAGCCGTGATCGTATTGCCCTCGATCGTCGCATATGAATTAGTGTTCCCGTATAAGTAAATGCCGGTCGAATAAGCGCCGGGATATGAATTCATTATGGTATTATTCCTGAAAATCAAATAATCAGCCCCGGCGGCCGCATAGATCGGATTGTAAACACTACCGCAATTATTGATAGTATTGCCCTGGATCAGACAATAATCGGCACCGCTGGTTAAATAGAGGGAACTGGCTCCTCCCGAAACGATACTGGTCAGCAACTGGACGTTGGCACCCGTCACATTCACCGCGTAGTTGGAGGTCGAAGTTTTCCTGATCGTCAGGCCTTCTAACGTCGTGTTCGCCCCGACGTTGAGCATATTATTGGCTGAACTGCCCGCGTCGATCGTCGCCAGGTTCGAGGTGCTTGAGGTTATCGTAAGGTTGGCTACGGTTATCGGAAAAACTTCACCGAGCGCCGCGTTATAAGTGCCGGCCGCCATATGGACAACCGAGCCCGAAGCCGCTTGAGTAGCAGCCCAGGATAATGTCTGCCAGGCCGTCCCCGCACCCAGTCCGTCGTTACTGTTTGAGCCGGCGGGATCGACGTAATAATCGGCGTTGGCAACCCCAAAAGAACAGAAAACTAAGATAGCAAGGATTACAAGCCTTTTCACGTTACAACCTCATAATAAATCTAAGAGTCCGGGCGATTAAAAAACCGGTGTAACCCAATCGGCGTATTTGGGGTTATCGCCGCGGGCCGCGGCAAAATAAATACCCTGCAACTTCTGCGTGATCGGACCGGGTTGGCCGCGGCCGATCTTTTTGCCGTCGACGTCGATGATCGGCGAAACCTGGGCGCCGGTGCCGCAAAAGAAAAGTTCATCGGCGCTGTAAAGCTCGTCCTGTTTTATCGGCCGCTCGACCGTTTTGATCCCCAGTTCGTTCTTGGCCAGCTTCATGATGCAAACGCGGGTAATGCCCGGCAGGATCGTTTCGGAGAGCGGCGGCGTGATCAGGACGCCGTCTTTGACGAGATATAGATTTTCTCCCGAGCCCTCCGCCACGGTCTTCTGGTGCGACAAGAGGATCGCCTCATCAAAGCCCTTTTCGAGCGCTTCGGCTTTGGCCAGTGACGAATTAAAATAGCTGCCGGTGATCTTGGCCCCCTGCGGCGCCGATTTTTCGGAGATCCGCCACCAGGAGGAAACGCAGACCCTGATCCCCTTGGTTATATCAAGATAGGCGCCGAAGGGCGAAACAAAGAGGCAGAAATCCTCTTCCACGCCGATCAGCCCCAGGCCGATCTTTTCTTGCGACTTATAATAGAGCGGGCGCAGATAAATGTCCTCGCGATAGTCGTTTTTTCTGGCCACCTCGATTGTGATGTTCTCCAGCTCGGCCAGCGAATACTTTAGGGTGGTCTTCATCGCCAGTTTGGCCGAGGTTTCCAGCCGCTCATAATGCTCCCGCAGCTTGACGATGTACATCTGGCTCTTTTCGGCATTCCAGTAACCGCGGATGCCTTCAAAAACGCCGGTGCCGTAATTAAAAGCGTGCGTCATGATCGAGATCTTGGCTTCGTTAAACGGGACGATCTTACCTTTGAAAAACGCGTATCTCATAAAACTCCTCGCTACATTTTTTCCGGGGCCGTTATTCCCAATAATTCTAACACATTGCGCAAAACGATTCGAGATGAATCGACGAGAACCAGCCGGCCGGGATGGCCGAGCACCCGGCATTTTTCGTAGAAATGATGGAAGGTGATCGCCAGTTCCTTGCCGTACTCGGTCACGCGATGGGGCTGCCGCAGTTTGGCCGCTTCTTCGACCAGCCGCGGCCAGGCCAAAAGCTTCAGCATCAGTTCCCGCTCCGCCGGGTCAGTCAAACCTAAAAGATCATTTTCGGATTTCGGATTTAGGATTTCGGATTTTCGCAGGATACTACAGATCCTCGCGTGCCCGTACTGCAAATAATAGACCGGGTTATCGGCCGATTTTTTCTTCGCCAGTTCAAGATCGAAATCAAGATGGGAATTGACATCGGTCGCGGCAAAGAAAAACCGCGTCGCGTCGACGCCTGTCTCTGCCATGACTTCCTGCAGAGTGATCATTTCTCCCGTCCGCTTCGACATCCTGATCGGTTCGTCGCCGCGATAGAGGGTAACCAGCTGGCCGATAATGATCTCAAAGCTTTCAACAGGCAGGCCTAAAATTTTGAGCGCGGCCTTGAGGCGGCCCACGTAACCGTGATGGTCGGTGCCCCAGATATTAATCAGCCGGTCAAAGCCGCGGGAAAATTTATCGAGATGATAAGCGATATCAGCCGCAAAATAAGTGGGCCGGCCGTCCTCGCGGACCAGCACGCGGTTCTTGTCGTCGCCCAGGGCCTGGGACTTGAACCAGGTCGCGCCGTTCTCTTCGAACGTCACGCCAAGGTCGCGCAATTTCTGGACCGCGCCCATGACCTTGCCGGCAGCATGAAGCTCGCTTTCCTGGAACCAGCGGTCAAAAGCGACCCCGAGTTCAGCCAGTATCCGTTGCTGCTCGCCCAGGAGGGATCGAAGCATCTCCTCTCTGGTTTCGCCTTTTACTTCTTTAATGTACTCGCCGCCGTAGCCGCCTTCGGGAATATCCCGGCCGGCCCGGCGCGCCCGAACCGAGGCTTCCAGCGTCTCGACTTGCGTGCCGACATTATTGATGTAAAATTCGGTCGCGACTTGATAACCCGCGGCTTTCAAAAGGCGGGCGATCACGTCGCCGATCACCGCCCAGCGGCCGTGCCCGACATGTAGGGGACCGGTAGGATTGGCTGAAACAAATTCTAAAAGAACCCTACTCCCTATCCCGCTATTCCCCTTGCCCCAATCATGGTCCTGCTTGACAATCTCGGGTATCGACCGCTGAATGATCTTGTCGTTGATGGAAAAATTAATGAAGCCGGGTTTGACGACATCGATTTTGGCGATGGTTTCACCCTGGTCGATCTCTTTGACCTTTTCGACCAGCCGGGCGGCGAGCGTCAGCGGGTTTTGTTTGACTTGGCGCGCGCCGAGGATGGCGATGTTGGACGCAAAATCGCCGAGCTCTTTTCTCGGCGGAACCTCGACCCGATACTCGATCGGCTCACCAAGGCCGACGCGGGAAAGCGCTGCGGCCAGCAATGATTCGATTTTGGCTTGAAGCATTAAGGAGTGTTATTCTTCCCTCTTGCCGAACTCTTCTTTGAGCTCTTCAAACTTGCTCTTGCCCTTGTCGAGCGCCTCTTTTAATTTCTCGCGGGTCTGCTCACCCTTTTGCGGCGCGAACAGGAGCCCCCCGATAA
>JAQUOB010000004.1:2383-21913 GCA_028717325.1 Candidatus Margulisiibacteriota bacterium | reverse complement strand
CCGAAACGATCGAGTTTACGGTCATGAAAGCCGGGGACGTGACCGGCCAGATGCACGCCATGAAAGAAGGGGAATACGTCGGCCTGCGCGGCCCTTACGGGAAGCCTTATCCGATCAAATCATTCCACGGCAAAGACGTTTACATCATCGGCGGCGGGGTCGGCCTCGCGCCGCTGCGGGCTTTGTTGTTCGCTCTTTACCATGAGATCGACCATTTAAACAAGATCGAGGTTCGCTTCGGCTCGCGCACCCCGCAGGATTTTGCTTTCAAGGCGGCGATCGCCGAATGGAGTAAAATGAAAAAGGTCAACATCGTCATGTCGGTCGACGCGGGCGATCCAACCTGGCAGGGGAATGTCGGCCTGGTCACTACCATATTAAAAGACGGCGATGTTGACGCCAAAAACTCGGTCGCCATCGTTTGCGGCCCGCCGATCATGATGAAATTCGTGACCTGCCGCCTCGAAGCGATGGGGATTCCCGCCAAGGATATTTATTTATCGATGGAAAAGAACATGAGTTGCGGTATCGGCAAATGTTTTCACTGCAACCTGGGGCATTATTTTTGCTGTAAGGACGGCCCCGTTTTCACCTGGGACCAGATCAAAGGAATTCCCGATCCATGGTAAACAAAGCCAATTTAACTAGGGCGGCCGAAAACGACATCCTGATGGGGCGGGCGGTTCCCTACGTCAGCCGGATGAAATATTGGTCCAATCCCAGTGTTAAGAAATCAGTCTGCCTGTTCTGTTCGCTCGGTTGCGGGGTCGCCTTTCGCTGTGACGGCGATCAGGCCAAAGAGCTCGATTACGACAAAGAAAATCCGGTTTGCAACGGCGCGCTTTGCCCGAGAGGCCACTATAATATCGAACTTCTAAACCATCCCGGACGATTGATGACGCCGATGATCGGTAAACGGGCGGTCGCCTGGGACGAGGCGCTCTCTTTTATCCTTCAAGAGCTCAAACAGTTCAAGCCGGAAGAGCTGGGGATCGTCTTGTCATCAAATGCCAGCAACGAGGATGCTTACATGGCGGCCAAATTGGCGCGCTCGCTGGGGACAAAAAATATTTCGGCGGCCGGCGATCCGGCCGACCTGGAAGCTTGGCTCGGCTCTAAATATGAAGTGCCGGGAGCGCAGCTGTCCTCGATTGAAGAAATCGATAATTCGGAAGCCCTGCTGATCGTCGGCGATATTTTGGTCCGCTCCCCGGTCCTTTCTCAGCGCATCAACAAGGTCAAATACGGCAAGCGCGGCAATAAAGTGATCGTGATCGATCCCAATAAAACTCACACCGCCTGGTTTGCCACGACGCATTTAAAAAATAGACCCGGGACGGAAGCCCTAGTTCTCGCGGCGATGGTCCTCGGTAAAGAAGCCGATCTGGCAAGAATATCTGAATTGACCGGCCTGCCGGCTCAGGCGATCGAAAAAGCGGCCAGTGATTTTAGCAGCGCTCCGACCGGCACGCTCATCTTTTCTCCCGGCGCGAATAAAGAGCGGAACGACCTGATCGGTTATTTTGCGAAAATACTGGCGGCACGCTCGGGCGGGAAAAAACAGATAACTTTTTATAGTTTTGGCAACACATTAGGCGTCAATTCAATCCTTGATCGGGAAGTGGAAGGGCATGCCGCTTATCCCGAATTGATCAAGAAGATCGAGTCGGCCGAGATCAAGTCGATGATCATGCTGGGCGAAATTATTTTGGGGAATAAGATCAGGCATCTAAAATTTACCGCGAAATCCAGGTTCTTTGCCGACGAGTCCCCTTATGAAACCGAAGTCCAGCTGCCGCTGGCCAGCCAGATCGACGGCGGCGGCACATATATTCTGGCTGACGGCCGGCAGGCGGCGCCTGTTCCGGTGACTCCTCAAGCTGGGGCGAAAACGAACGCGGAGATTGTCTCTCTGATCATGAACACAGAATTTGATCGCGACAAGTTACAGGCCGAAGCGGCGGCCAGTTTGGCCAAAGGGCCGGTTCAGGCCAAGATCGATCAGCGCGAGGCGGTCAAAGAGGTCATGGCAATAAAGGCCGGGCCCGACCGGCCGGCTGAAAATATCACTCACTTCGGCAACAACGATCTTGTTAAGCGTTTCTTCTGGTATCGACTGAAAGCGGGAGAGCTATCATGACCGAACAAGCTGATGTCAGGATCGATTCCGCCGTGCCGCGGGAACGATTCAACAATAAAAGAATATATTTGAACCTTGATCTCTGCTGCGGCTGCCAGAGCTGCGCGGCGGCCTGCTGTTACGGTCATTTCATTCAGTCGTTGCTGTCCCACGCGCAAATTTATGACGACGCGGAGATGCCGATGCATTGCCTCCACTGCGACCAGCCGGCCTGCGCGGCCGCCTGTCCCAACGACGCGATGAAAACGATGGCCGACGGCCTTGTCCTGCGCAGCCAGTTCAAGTGTGTCGGTTGTAACTCCTGCACCTTAGCTTGTCCTTTTGGCGTCGAACATACATACCTGACCCGGCACATCGTGCCCAAGTGCGACCTGTGCGTCGACCGGCTGGCGGAAGGGGAGATCCCCCGCTGTGTCCAGAGCTGCACTTCGGGCGCGTTGTCTTTTGAAGCGATCGACGACCAGGCAGTCGACGGCAAAAAGAACCTGGCCTCGGTCAGGATTTTGTCCAATGCTATCGGCAGGAGGAGATAAAAATGGGAAAAGCGGAAGAACATATGGATAAGGCGTGCTCGAATTTGCGGGAAGGTAAATTGCGCGACGCGGTCAACGAATATAAAGAAGCGCTGAAGCTCGACCCGGAAAATGCGATCGCCCACAAAAGCTTAGGCAGTATTTATTACCGTCTCACCATGCTGGATGAGTCGATCGAGGAGTTTGAAGAAGCGGTCAAGCACCATCCCAAATACGCCGACGCTTATTATGAACTGGGAGTTTCGCTTTATCGCCGAGGCCGGCTGGAAGATTCGATCAAGGCCTTTGACCAGGCGGTCAAGATCAATCCGAACTTCCATATCGCCCGCTACTGGCTGGGGCTTTCCTATTATTATGCGGGTAAATTGCACGAGGCGATCAATTATTTTAAACAGGTGCTGGAGAAAGAGTCGCACGTCGTGATCGTCCATTATCATCTGGGCGTGGCTTATGCCCGTCTGGGCAAGTTTAACGACGCGATCAGCGAATTCGAAGTTTTTCTGAAAGAGGTGCCGGGCAGCGCGGCGGCTTACTACAATCTTGGCCGCAACTATTACAATACCGGTCGGGTCGAGAAGGCGATCGAGAATTTCAAGAAAGCGGTCGAGCTTGATCCCGAAGACGAACGGTCGAAAAAGAATTTAGAGACGCTGGAGGATTTAAGGAGCAAGTTCTTCTAACTAATGGATACGGTTAAATTAATAATTGAATTCGTGATCTTTCCCGGGTTTTTGTTCTCGGCCCTGGTCGGTTTGCTGTCGACTTGGGTCGATCGCAAGGTCACGGCGAGGGTCCAGTACCGCCAGGGGCCACCCTGGTTCCAGCCGTTTGCCGACATCCTGAAACTGCTGGGCAAAGAGATCTTTGTTCCCGAAGGCGCTTCACAATTCATGTTCTTTTCGGCGCCCTTGATCGGACTGGCGTCGGTCACCCTGGTCTCGACCATGCTTTGGATTTTCAATGCCGATCGTAACGTCAGTTTTATCGGCGACCTGATCGTGGTGCTTTATTTTCTGACCGTGCCTTCGCTGGCGCTGATCCTGGCCGGCTCCGCCACCCGCAATCCGATGGGAGCGTTAGGGTCAAGCCGTGAAATGAAAATGGTCCTCGGCTATGAGCTGCCATTCCTCATCGCCGTATTTTCCGTCGTGGCGAGGACCGGCACGATCTTATTCGGCAATATCATAAATTATCAGGCGATCCACGGCCCGCTGATCATGAGTCTCTCCGGCCTGCTCGCTTTTGCGGTCGTCCTCCTGGTCGTGCAGGCCAAGCTCGGCTACGCGCCCTTTGACATCGCCGAGGCGGAGCAGGAGCTCATGTGCGGCCCGCTGGTCGAATATTCGGGCGCGCCGCTGGCGATCTTCCGGCTGACCAAGGCGATCCTGTTCTTCGTCCTGCCGGTTTTCCTTATTACTTTGTTTCTCGGCGGGATAGAGATGAACTGGCCTGGCCTGGCCTGGTTCGCCGTTAAATATGTTATTATTTTGTCGTTAATAATCGTGATCAAGAATACGAACCCGCGCCTGCGCATCGACCAGGCGGTCAGGGTGTTCTGGGGGCCGGTGCTGGCTCTCTCGGTCGTCGCCTTTATTTTAGCTTTGGCGGGATTATAAAAATATGGTCAATCTGTTTAAATGGGGCTTGAAAAAGTCGCCCTGGGTCTTTCACCTGGGCGCGTCGGCCTGCAACAACTGCGATATCGAAATAATCGACACACTGACGCCGAAGTTCGACATTGAACGGTTCGGCATGGTGCTGGTCGGCTCGCCCCGCCACGCCGATGTGCTGGTCGTCTCCGGGATCGTCAACCGCCAGTGCATCGAGCGGTTTAAGCGCGTTTACGAGGCAGTGCCCAAGCCCAAGCTGGTCGTGGCGATCGGCGTTTGCGCCTGTACCGCCAACATGTTCCGCGACAGCTACAATTTTACGATGCCGGTTGATAAAATTATCCCGGTCGATGTTTACGTCCCCGGCTGTCCGCCCAAGCCCGAGGCGATCATTGCCGGGATCGTCAAGGCACTGGAAAAAGTGAAATGAATATTATTGAAGAGATAAAAAACAGGTACGGCGAAAAAGTTCAACTCTTTGAGAAATCAAAGAAGCGAGTTTTTATCAACGCCGCCCGGGAAGACACTAAAGAGATCATTGCCTGGATGTTCAACGATCTGAAAGCGAGATTTTCCATTGCCACGGCGATCGACGTGCGGATCGGCGTGGAGATACTTTATCACATGGCTTTCGATCAGCTTGGAGTGTTGGTCTCGATCAGGACAACGGTAAATAAACCAGAACTCGAGATGCCGACCATCACGGATATAATTGAAGGGGCCAACTGGATCGAGCGCGAAATCCATGAAATGCTGGGCGTCAACTTTATCGGCCACCCCAACCTGACCCGGTTGCTTTTGCCCGACGACTGGCCGGAAGGCGAATATCCGTATCGGAAGAAAACCTACGGCTCGGAAAAAGAGAACGCCGAACGGGAGGAGGAGCGCTGATGGCCAGACAGGCGATAGTGCCGATCGGCCCTTTTCATCCTTTGCTGGAGGAGCCGGAATTTTTCAAGTTCTACGTTGAGGGGGAGAAAGTCGTTGATGCGGATGTGCGGATCGGCTGGAACCACCGCGGGATCGAAAAACTGGCCGAAAGCAAGACCTACGACCAGGACGTTTTCCTGGTGGAGCGGATCTGCGGCATCTGTTCGACCTCGCACCCTTTTGCTTTCGTCCAGGCGGCCGAGGATGTCTCCGGCCTCGAAGTGCCGGAGCGGGCGCAATACATCCGCTCGATCATCGGCGACCTGGAGCGGATCCACAGCCACCTGCTCTGGGTCGGTTTGGCCGCGCATTTCATCGGCTATAACACCGTCTTTATGTGGGCCTGGAAGTATCGCGAACCGGTCCTTGATATTTTTGAGGCGATCTCCGGGAACAGGAACCACTATGGCATGTTCAAAGTCGGCGGCGTCCGGCGCGACATCAAAGAATCGGATATCCCCGGCCTGATCAAGGCGATCGACGGGGTCGAAGAGTTTTGTTCGATGCTGGTCAAAGCGGTGATGGACGATCCGGTCATCCAGGCCAGGACCAAGGGGATCGGGATCCTGACAAAGCAGGACGCCATTGCCATGGGGGTGCTCGGTCCGGTCGCCCGGGCCTCCGGCGTCGAGATCGACATACGAAAAGACTTTCCTTACGCGGCTTATGACAAGGTCGAGTGGGAGCGGATCGTTTTGCGGAACGGCGACGTTTTTGATAAAACCGCCGTCCGATTGCTCGAGACCCTTGAATCGGTCAAAATAATCCGCGGCTGTTTGAAGCGGATGCCCAAAGGGCCGATCGATTCGGAAGTGCGCGAGGTCGGGGCGGGCGAGGGGATCGGACAGCACGAGGCGCCGCGCGGCGAGTGCATACATTATATCCGCTCCGACGCGTCCAATTATCCGGAGCGGCACAAGATCCGGGCGCCGTCCTTTATGAACGTCGCTTCTTTCAAAAAGACGGTCATCGGCCAGCAGATCGCCGATGCCGCGCTGATCACCGCGGCGGTCGATCCCTGCTATTGCTGCACCGAGCGAATGGCGGTCGTTGATCCCGAAACCGACCGGGTCCTGATGACGGGCGATGAACTGGTCCGGCTCTGTCAGCAGAAAACCGAAAAATTTAAAAAATGAACATATTGCTATATATAATATTCTTGCCGGTACTGGCGGCGCTGCTGTGCTGGCTTTTTAAGCGCTCGGCGGCGGGGATCGCCCTGATCGCCGCGGCGATCGTGCTTATCCTGGCCGGCCTGGTTTTTTGGAACGGCGGCGCGGTCAGCCAGATCCTGACCCTGCGGGCAACTCCGTTCAGCGCGGGGGTATTTCTCGCGGCCGCGTTTTTTACTCTCCTGATCGTGCTTTATTCGACCAAGTTCATGGCAGCCGACCGGCAATTGGGCGCCTACTACGGCAATATCATGATCACGCTGGGGGCTGCGGCCGGCGCGCTGTTTGCCAGCGATTATCTCACCCTGCTGTTTTTCTGGGGGGTCCTGGCGGTAACTTTATATCTCCTGATCGGCATGGGTGGGGAACGGGCCGGCGGCGCGGCCAGAAAAACCCTTATTATTGTCGGCGGGGCCGACGCGCTGATGATCTTCGGTCTCGGCCTGATCTTTGCCATGACGGGCAGCGTGATGATCGGCCTGGTCAGGATCCCTTTGCACGGGGTTTTCCCGACGCTGGCTTTCCTCTGTCTCTCGGCCGGCGTTTTTGCCAAGGCGGGCGCCGTGCCGTTCCATACCTGGATACCGGATTCGGCCGAGGTCGCGCCGACGACGGTCATGGCCTATTTCCCGGCCGCGCTCGACAAACTGCTGGGGATCTATCTCCTGACGCGCCTGTGCCTCGAGGTTTTTGTGCTCGAACCCAACTCGGCCCTGTCGATATTTTTGATGCTATTGGGCTCGATCACGATCATCACGGCGGTCACGGCCGCCCTGTTCCAGCACGACCTGAAAAAACTGCTTTCGTTCCACGCCGTTTCCCAGGTCGGCTACATGATACTGGGCATCGGCACCGGCGTGCCGGTCGCGGTCGCCGGCGGGATATTCCACATGTTCAACAACACGATCTACAAATCGCTTTTATTCCTCGGCGCCGGGGCGATCGAAAAACAGACCGGCTCGACTGAGCTCGGCCGGCTGGGCGGGCTGGCCGGCTTTATGCCGATAACTTTCGGTTCGATGCTGATCGCGGCGCTGGCGATCTCCGGCGTGCCGCCGCTCAACGGTTTCTTCTCAAAGTGGATGATCTACCAGGGCGTGATCGATCTCTCAAAAAGCAGTCCCTATTGGATCATCTGGCTGATGGCGGCGATGTTCGGCAGCGCGCTGACCCTGGCCAGTTTTACGAAGGTGATCCATTCGGCGTTTCTCGGCCAATGGTCTGACCTGACTTCAAAGATAAAAGAGGTTGACTGGCCGCTCTGGCTGCCGTCGGCGTTGCTGGCCCTGCTCTGCATTGTTTTCGGTATTTTTGCCTATTCACTGCCGATCCCTTACCTGGTCGCGACCGCAGTGCCGGCGATCAAATACAGCGGCTTCTTCAATCCCGTCCTGGCGGCGGCCCTGATCTTAGTCGGCCTCCTTATCGGCCTGCTGATCTATTATTTTATGAGCCTGGTCGGCACGACGGCCAAACCGGTCTATATCGGCGGCGAGTTGATGGAAGAAAGCGCAGTCAAGATCCCCGGCACCGAGTTTTACAATACGATCAAAGAGTCCGGTCCTCTGCCGGCCGTTTATGGGGCGGCGGAAAACCGGTATTTTGATCTCTACCGGATCGGCGGCGCGATCGGCCGGACGTTGTCAGCGGTCCTGCGCCGGCTGCATAACGGTTTGTTGGCGACTTATCTCTTTTGGCTGTTCCTGGCGGCGATCGTCTTGTTCTTCTATTTGGTGAGGTAGCGAAATGATCGGTTTGTATTTTACGTTGGTTTTAATTAGTGTGGCGGCGATCATAGCCGTTGAGAGCCGGAATTTGCTTATTTCGATCATAGCGTTCGGCCTGGCGGGGATCGGCTTTAGCCTGTCATACATATTATTGGGATCGTGGGACCTGGCTGTTATCCAGTTGGGGATCGAGCTCTTTCTTTTGTTTTACCTGATCCGCTCGACCCGCGTTGTCAGCGAGCCGGAAACTAATGCGGGGCGCCAGCTGACCGCTTACCTGGGCACGATCGTTTTTATCGTGACCTTTCTCGGTTTTGCCTATCTTGTTTTCAGGACCCTGCCGGCCGTGAATTTTTCGGCGGCCGGCGGCGGCCTGCCGAGTTTGTATGAGCTGGTCGGGGTCGCGGCTGCTCTCTTTGCGGCGGTCATCGGCGCGCTGACCATCCTGCGGCCGGAGGGCAAACAATGATAATTTATATCGCGGCGGTTTTACTGATGCTGATTGGTCTCTACGGAGTGGCGGCCAAGCACAATTTGATCAAGGTCGCGATCGGCCTGATGATCATGCAGTATTCGGTCGATCTGTTTTTGATCGCCCTGGCCGCCCACCGCCTTTCGGGGCGGGAGTGGTTCTCCCAGCTAGCGGCCGTCCTTGGTCTTTCGACCACGGTCGTTCTGGTGGCGGTCATTAAAAGAAATTACGACCGGAGTGGAGCTATCGATATCACCAGGCTAACGAAGTTAAAAGGATAATACCATGAGCGCCATTTTGCTAACATATATAGCGGTTCCCCTGGCGGCGGCGGTCATCATGATCCCGCTTAACCGCCTCAATCGGAAGATCGCGGACAGCTTGAGCCCGCTGGTCGCGCTCTATTTGTTGGTCCAGACAGTTGTCTTGTATCTTTTTCGACCGTATAACTTCGTCATCCACTATATGCCGGGCGACGGCGTTTTCCCCCTGGGGATCAACCTGGTGCTCGACGGCTTGAGCCATCTCCTGCTATTGGCGGTTTCGCTGGTCGCTCTGGCCGTGACCGTTTATGCCGGCAAATACATGGAAAAATATTCCGGCAAAGAAAAGTATTACACGCTCTATCTGCTGATGCTGGCGGGGATGTTTGGCGTCATCTTGGCCGGCGATCTTTTCAGCCTGTTCATATTTATGGAAGTCGCGGCGATCTCGACTTACGCGCTGGTCGCTTTTGGCACCGGGGCGGCCGAGCTTGAGGCCGCTCTTCGTTACCTCATCATTGGGTCGGTCGCTTCTTTGCTGATACTTTTCGGCGTGAGCCTGACTTACGGCCTGACCGGCACGTTCAACCTGGCGGAAATCGCCAGGACGTTCCCGGCCGGCGCGGTTTACGCCAGAGAGTTTATCGCCGCTTTATTCTTGATCGGTTTCGGCATGAAGGCGGCGCTCATGCCGTTCCACGGCTGGCTGCCCGACGCGCACACCTCGGCCCCGGCGCCGGTCTCCGCCACGCTGTCCGGCGTTTTGATCAAAGTGCTGGGCGTCTACGTCATGATCAGGCTGTTTTACAATGTGCTTGGCCTGACGCACCAGTTATCTTTTGCGCTGACTTTTCTGGGGGTTTTCTCGATCCTGGCCGGCGGCCTGCTGGTCCTGACCCAGACCGATTTTAAACGACTGCTGGCCTATTCGACCATCACCCAGATCGGCTATATTGTCGTCGGGGTGAGCTTGGGGACGCCGCTGGGCATCATGGGCGGGCTCTTTCATCTGTTCAATCACGCGATCTTTAAGCCGCTCCTGTTCCTCAACGCGGGCTCGGTCGAAGCCTCTGCCGGCACCCGGCAGCTTGACGAGCTGGGCGGCCTGGCGAAAAAAATGCCGGTCACGGCTTTGACCAATCTGGTCGGTTCACTCTCGATCGCCGGCCTGCCGCCGTTCAACGGGTTCTGGAGCAAACTTTTTATTATCATTGCCTGCGTGCAGGCCGGGCGGTTCTGGACCGCCGGCGCGGCGGTTTTGGGGGCCGTGATGACCATCGCCTATATTTTCCGGCTGCAATCGCTGGCGTTCGGCGGACCGTTGCCGGAGAGGTTTAACAACGTCAAAGAAGCTGCCTGGCCGATGGCCGGCGCGACCGTTTTTCTGGCCCTGCTCTGTTTATTGGCCGGGCTGGGATTTCCCCTGGTCATTCATTATGCGATCAATCCGGCGGTGGTGGCGGTGGCCAACGGGGTGGGTTATGGCCGGATGTTTTAGTGATAGGAATTAGAGGTATGAGGAATTGAAGCTACCTAAGATAAGAGAGTTGGGCGAAGCGATCAAAGCGGTCATCAGCGGGCCGTACACGACGAAATTTCCTTTTCAGCCGCACGTGCCGCCCGACGGCTACCGCGGCAAACCGCAATTTTACGAAGACGACTGCGTCGGCTGTCTGGCCTGCCTCGAGGTCTGCCCGGCGCGGGCGATCGAATATATCGATGACAAAGAAAATCAGCTGCGCACGCTGACCCATCACCAGGACGTTTGCATCTACTGCCAGCAGTGCGAGCGCGCCTGCATCACCGGTAAAGGGATCATGCTGACCAAAGAATTTGACCTGGCGACCTATAATCGCAACAGTTCAATTACCCAAAGCCGCAAGAAACTGGTGCTCTGCGACCAGTGCGGCGAGGTCATCGCGCCGCTTGACCATCTGCTCTGGCTGACACGTAAAGTCGGGCATCTGCTTTATGCCAACCCGACTCTATTCCTGGTCCGCAATGCGGAACTTCAGTTACAAAAAGACAAACTGGCGATCGCCAGCCCGCACAAGCGGGCCGGGCATTTACAGGTCATCTGCCCCAACTGCCGGCGCGAGATGATACTTAAGGAACAATTTTAATGCATGAGATGGCTTTAGCGAGGGACATATTACGAAAGATCGTGGAAGCCGCGGGTGTGGGGTATGAGGTAAGTGGTAAGAGGGTGGCGTACGTTAAGGTTCAGCTGGGCGCGTCGCGCTTCACGCATATGGAAGAGTTGAAGGAATTATTAACCGAGGTTTCAAAAGGCACGATTGTCGAAGGAGCCAAGATCGAGTTTGTGATCAGTCCGGTCAAATCGGCCTGCGCCGACTGCGGCACCGAGTTTAAACCCGGTAAAAAGATGAGCTTTGCCTGCGAAAAATGCGGATCGAGCAATATTCAATTGACTTCGGGGAATGAACTGGTTATTAAAGAGATCAGGTAGCCATTTAAGTAATGATGGCTAAAGGGGTGTAGCATGGAATTAATATTTCAACTGGTTGCATATTTAATATTAGCATTTTTAGGCGTGGTTGCACCGTTTATTATTATTTTATTATCGATTTATCAAGAAGGCGGCAGTATATTAAGATCAAAATATGAAAACGAAAGAAATCAGAGTGAAAGTAATTTTAAAGAGCAACAGAAAAATCTGGCAGAAGCCAAAACAACTAACATTGATGAAATAGAAAAAAGTATTAAGTCGTTAAAAGAAGAAAAAAGAAAAGCTGAATATAAGCTTAAATATTTAAACCCTCGTTCTCAAACGTTAAATTTATTTTGCCCGCCATTAATTGCATTTATTATGGTTTTGATTCTTGTTTTATTGTATTCAAATATTTATTGTTTAGTTATATTTGGATTAATAATAATAGCTTTGTTAGTTAGATCGATATACGTATTATGGCGCTTGATTGGGATAATAACTGAGACGATCAAAGCGATAGATGATGAAAAAAATTTATTTAAAGAAAATCGAATAAAAGGAGAGGAAAAAACAATCGAACTATTATCGGCCTTAGTGAAAAAAGAAGGGCCATATTTCTTAAAGGCCGTATATCCAATATTTGGAGATACTATCATTGATAAAGATGACAAATCGATAAAGACTAGGTTAAATGAAAAGGGAGAATTTAAAATAGTAATTAATAATCACGAAAAAAGGATGGCCAAAATAGTTGAAATGGGGTTTTGTTTCCCCGAGGAATTTGTTATTGAAAAAGAGGAGTCATTAAATTACAAGTCAATATATGTTGGTGAAATGGGCCAAATAATTAGATATGAAACATCAAGCATTCAAAGTAACACAAATCAAGAAATTGGAGCTCTTGTAATAACTCCTGTTAAAAAAGGGTCATACTCAATTAAATCATTCATTAAAGCTGAGAATATTGAGACCGTATATCGATACTTCACCATTGTTGTTGAATGAGGAATATTAACTGATTATATTAATAGTATGTATTAGGCGCAAGAATTTATTGACATAACGCGATAAATGTCATAGAATAATGCTGATGGACCTCAAAGCCCTAAACTTGTTTAAAGTGAAATTTGCCACCACTATTATCGATATTTATTAGGAGGGCATTTTAATGGTTACTAAAGAAATTGTTAAAGATAAAGATATCCTGGGGGGTGTTCCTATTTTCAGAGGCACACGTATCCCAGTTTCGCAAATCTTTGCTTTACGTTCCAGCGGAATGACAGATAGAGATATTATGAATAATTATGCAATCACTAAGAAGCAGATTGATATTGCTTATAGATATGCAGCAATTGAACTAAATGGTAAAAACCGTAAGTAATGACTGTTTTCAAACTTCAGATACTGCTTGACGAGCAGCTCCCTCTACCGCCTAAACTTAAAGCCACCAATAAACATCACAACTTAAAACACGTAATTAAGCTACCTCATTTACAAGGGAAGGATGACCCTACTGTCTATATGGGTGCAAAAAAGTTAGGAAGAATATTAATAACATTAGATAAAGGTTTTTATCAAAGCACAGAATTTAAATATTATAAAGACACAGGAATAATTTATATTAAAGAAGGTGGGCAAAGTTACAATTTACCTCCCGACGAAATAGACAGGCGATTGCAAAGGCTATTCAAAGTTCTCAATACTAAAGATAAATATTATAATGTAAAAATAAAAATATGCGATGATCACGCAATGATAAAGTGCCAGAACAACAAAGAAGTAAAAATTACTATTTAATAGATTCTGAAGATATAGCGCAGATTATCAATCAAAAATACAGGTCGCGCTGGCCTTGTTCTATTGTTTTAAGTTTACCTATTGTTTGCTTTCTGATTGCACTGCTCGGAATATCCTTCAAATGGGCTTTGATGACCGCTTTGCCCAGCTTTTTGGCCTTCTCATTGCCATAATCCAGCAGATACTCTTTAAAAGTCAGTAGTGAATTGGGCAAACAGAAGTTTTTTATCAATCCCGGCTTAGCCATGTCCATGAAGTCGGCGCCGACGCGACCGAGGCGGTAGCAGGCGGTGCAAAAGCTCGGGCTGTAGCCAAGCTTTGAAATATCATGGATCACTTCCGCCAAAGTCCTGTTATCGCTGATCGAGAATTGACCGCCGGCCGAGCTTTTCTTTAATGATTTTTTATAGCCGCCCGGTACCGTGGAAGAACCGGCGCTGATCTGCGAGATGCCGAGGCCGATTACTTCGTTCCTCATCTTAGCCGATTCGCGGGTCGAAAGGATCAGCCCGGTGTAGGGGACGGCCAGCCGAAGGATTGCGACCAGCTTTTTGAAATCATTGTCCGAAACCGGCGCGGGGGGCTTAACCGTCAGGGGTGAATTGACCGCCGGTTCGATCCTGGGCACGGAAATCGTGTGTGGGCCGACGCCGAACTGTTTTTCCAGCTCCAGCGCGTGATAGAGCAGGGCCAGCACTTCAAAACGATAGTCATGGAGGCCAAAGAGAACGCCGATACCGACGTCATCGATGCCTGCTTCCTGCGCACGATGCATGGCGAATAAGTGATAAAGATAATCTGACTTCGGCCCGGAGAGATGCATTTTTTCATAAGTGCCGCGGTGATAGGTTTCCTGGAACAGCTGATAAGTCCCTATTTTTGATTTTTTCAGCCGTTTAAAATCCTTGACCGACATGGCCGGGGCGTTGACGTTGAGCCGCCTGATCTCGCCATTCTTATATTTGGTCGCGTAAATCGTTTTGATCGCTTTCTCAAGATAGTTGATGTCGCCCTTGGGGTCTTCGCCGGCTTCAAGCAGTATTCTTTTGTGGCCTTGCCGTTCTAGTATTGTGACTTCTTCTTTGATCTCTTCCAGTGATAGTCGTTTTCGTTCGAGAAGTTTATTAGTACAGCGAAAACCGCAATAGAGGCAGTTATTGACGCAAATATTGGTGACATAGAGAGGGGCGAAGATGACCAGCCGTTTGCCGTAGATAGTTTCCTTGATCCGCCGGGCGGCTTTGAATAGTTTGCCGACAACAGCCGGCGAATCGCATTGCAGCAGGACCGCGGCCTCTTCAGGGGCCAGGCCTTTCAGTCCCAGGGCCTTATCAATAATAGCCGAGGCCGCACTGGCCGAAGCGGACCCGGCTTTGGCCAAAATAGCGTTTATTTTCCGGTCATCGATAAAAGATATCATAATTGGGGCTAGTAGGGGCTCGCCTGCGTAGCTCTTGGCAATATTATAACAGTTTTAGCGACGTGAGGCAAGAGAGCCCGGGGCGGGAAGAATTTACAAGAAAGTAACCCTTGCTTAACCGTTCCGCAACTATATCTTTGCTATCCTATGGGCTATAATGTTATGGCAGATGGCTGAAATCCTTGTTATTGAGGACGAAAAAGATATTGTCGAGACCCTGGAATACAACCTGAAAAAAGAGGGCTACAAGGTTGCCAAGGCCTATGATGGGCCGACCGGACTGCGCCTGGCCGAAGAAAAGATCCCGTCACTTGTTCTGCTAGATCTGATGCTCCCCGGCCTCGATGGCTTGGAAGTTTGCCGCCGGATCAAGAAAAATCCCAAAACATCAGCGATCCCGGTGATCATGCTGACTGCCAAGGGGAGCGAGACCGATAAAGTAGTCGGGCTGGAGCTGGGAGCGGACGATTACATCGTCAAGCCTTTCAGTATCAAAGAACTGATCGCCCGCATTAAAACCATCCTGCGCCGCTATGAAAAACCGGCCGAAATGCCCAAAGCCGTGATCAAGTTCAAAGACCTGGAGATCGATACCGATAAGCACGAGGTTAGGGCGGCCGGCAAGCTCATTGAACTGACTGCCAAAGAATTTCAGCTTTTACTGTACCTGGCCGAAAATAAAGAGCGGGTTTTTTCGCGCGAACGCCTGCTGGATTCCGTCTGGGGAATAGATGTGGCGATCGAGACCCGCACCGTTGACGTCCACATGCGCCGCTTGCGCGAGAAGCTGGGCAAGGCTGGCGATCATCTCGTAACCTTACGAGGAGTGGGATATAAATTCCATGTTTGAAGCCGTTCTTTTCGGTCTGCGTGACGGGGTCTTAGTCCTCAATAATTCCGGCGAGATAATCTATGCCAATCAAGCCATGGCCGATCTCTTTTCGGTCAAACTGGCCGAATTGACAGGAAAGCGCTTAATTGAAGCGATCCGGCTGGTCGAGCTGACCGACCTGGTCGAGGAAGCCAAGACATACCGCCGGCCTCACGAAAAAGAGATCAAGGTCTTTTATCCTGCGGAAAAAACCCTGCTGGCTTCGGTCAACATCGTCAAGCAAGAAGCCGGCGAAGACATATTTGCCATCGTTTTTCGCGACATATCCGAAATGAAGCGGCTGGAGAATTTAAGAAGCGAATTCGTGGCCAATGTTTCTCATGAGATGAAAACCCCGCTGACAGCGATCCGCAATTATGCGGAGACCTTGCTGAACGGCGCGCTGGGCGATAAAGACCATAACACGGAGTTCGTGGCAAAAATCGAAAAACACGCGGAAAATCTGTCGATCCTGATCGACGATCTGCTGGAGATCTCCCAGCTGGAATCAAAGCGCGGCCTGGGCGAATTTGTGCCGATCAATGTCTGGCGGGTAGTGGATCGCGCCGTTGAAACTTTGGCTGGAAAGGCCAGGAAAAGGAAGATCGACTTGGCTGTCAATTGCGATAATAAAGACCTGACGGTGTCCGGTGTCGAGGACCATCTCTACCGGGCGGTGCTTAACTTGCTGGACAACGCGCTAAACTACACCGATCCGGGCGGCAACGTCACGGTCGCCTGCGATCGATTGGACGGCGAAATTCGGATCGCCATCGCCGACACGGGCATCGGCATAGCCAAAGAGCATCTGCCGCGCCTGTTTGAACGCTTCTATCGCATCGATAAAGCCCGCTCCCGCGACCAGGGCGGTACCGGCCTGGGGCTAGCGATCGTCAAACACGTCATGAATATCCACGGCGGCTTAGTTTCCGTTGAAAGTGAAGAAGGCAAAGGCTCGAAGTTCACGCTG
Organism: Candidatus Margulisiibacteriota bacterium; assembly: GCA_028717325.1. Classification (GTDB taxonomy): domain Bacteria; phylum Margulisbacteria; class WOR-1; order O2-12-FULL-45-9; family XYB2-FULL-48-7; genus JAQUOB01. The sequence continues at coordinate 5,556 of JAQUOB010000004.1, read as the reverse complement.
ACTTTCCCTGCCTGACGGCAGGCAGGCCCGGCTAGATTTTACTCACTGTTAACAAAGCAGTCATCAAACTTTAACCCCGCTCCTTTATTCTGTCAGTAGAATTATTAAGGAGGCGGTATAAATGGTAAAACGGTTGTTGGTCTCAGCTTGCTTGCTTCTGATCGGGCTAGGCGTCGCTTTAGCGGATACGGAGTTCTGGACGGTTAATACGGTCCAAATTCCGGTCAAACAGGGGGTGAGTTTTTCCTTGATACCGGAATTGAGGGTAAGGTCTAACTTGAGCGAGTTGTATTATTTGAGGACTTATTTCGGGCCGACTTTTTCAATCAATAATAATCTAGGGTTGAGCGTTTATTACGCGCCGACCGCCACTAAATCGGCGGCGACGGGCAACTGGTCGACCTCAAATATCCTGGTCGGCGATGCCGTGTCTGCCTGGCCGCTGATAAGCAATCGCTGGCGGCTGGAATACGATTACGGAACAGCGCTCCTGAAAGTCCGCGACAGGGTTCAGTTGAAATATAACGGCTGGGTCTTGGGAGAAGAACCTTTTTACAATTGCCAGCGCGGGTATATAGACGAAAACCGCGCTTCACTGGGTTATTCGATCAAACTGACGGATCGCTTTAGCCTGGAGCCGGGCTGGCTCTTGAGGAGCCAGCGAACATCGTCCGGCGGTAGTTGGACTAATACAAATATCGTGACCGTGAACAGCTCGATAAAGATTTAACATCCCCGTAACAGACGATTAACGATAAGTTAATGGGCCGGATATAAACTTATGATAAGGAGTGATAAAGATGTTTAAAAAAGCGGGCTTAATTATAGCGATATTTTTTATTGCGCTGATAGTGGTCAGCTGCGGCGGCGGCAAGAAAGCTCTGCAGATCAAAGGCTCTGACACGATGGTGAATTTGGGGCAGGCCTGGTCGGAAGATTTTATGAAAGCTAATCCGACAATTTCTATCGCGGTGACCGGCGGCGGTTCGGGCACCGGCATTGCCGCTCTGATCTCCGGCTCGACCGATATCGCCCAGGCCTCGCGCAATATGGAGCCGAAAGAAATAGAGCAGGCGAAGAAAAACGGTATCAACCCCAAGGAGATCCACGTTGCCAATGACGGCATTACTCTTGTCGTCAACCCCGCCAATCCGGTCAACAAACTGACCCGTCAGCAGCTCTCCGACATTTACACCGGCAAGACCAAAAACTGGAAAGAAGTTGGCGGCCAGGACCAGAAGATCGTGGCGCTGTCGCGCGAGAGGAATTCCGGCACTCATGTCTTCTTCCTCGAGCACGTCGTCAAGATGGGCGACAAAAAGAATAAGAATGAATTTGCCCCTGCGATTCTGATGATGCCCTCATCGCAGGCGATCATTGAGGAAGTGAATTCCAACTCTTCGGCGATCGGTTATGTCGGGCTGGGCTATCTGACGGCGAAAGAAAAAGCGCTGGCGGTCGCCAATGAAAAAGGCGCGGCTTATGTAGTGCCGTCGGTCAAGAGCGTTTTATCGAAACAGTATCCCATTTCCCGATCGCTGTTGTTTTATACCAACGGCGAGCCCTCCGGCGAGGTCAAATCATTTGTGGATTATGTCTTGAGCCCCGAGGGCCAGAAGATCGTGCAGAAGATGGATTTTGTCCCTATTAGATGAAACGGCCTTTCGAATTTATAATCGAGAAGCTGGTCCTCCTGTCGGGGATCGCGTCGATCGTTTTTGTAATATTGATCTTTGTTTTTCTTCTCAAAGAGGGGCTGTCGCTGTTCGCGAATGAAAACGTGTTTGCCTTCCTGTTTGGCCGAAACTGGTACCCGATCTCCGATCCGCCCCAATTCGGTATCCTGCCGCTGATTCTGGGTTCACTGCTGGTCACTTTTGGCGCGATCGTCATCTCGGTCCCGCTGGGGTTGGCGGCGGCGATCTACGTAGCGGAGATAGCGCCGGTCTGGCTGCGTGATATTTTAAAATCGGGGATCGAACTGCTGGCAGCGATCCCCAGCATCGTGCTCGGTTTTATCGGCATCGTGACGCTGGCCCCTTTCTTGAAACACGTTTTCAATCTGCCCAGCGGGCTGACGGCGCTGGCCGGCTCGGTTATGCTGGCCTTTATGGCCATGCCGACGATCGTTTCCATCATCGAGGACTCGATCGTTTCTGTCCCCAAGAATTACAAAGAGGGTTCGCTGGCGCTGGGGGCGACGCGCTGGCAGACGATCTATCGGGTGATCCTGCCCGCGGCCTCGTCGGGGATTCTGGCCGCGATCATGCTGGGTATCGGGCGGGTGATCGGCGAAACGATGGCTGTCCTGATGATCACCGGCAATGCGGCGGTCATGCCGACCAGCTTTTTGCAGCCGGTCAGGACGTTGACCGCGACGATCGCGGCCGAGATGGGGGAGGCGGTCAGCGGCAGCGGACATTATTACGCCCTGTTCGCGATCGGTATCGTGCTCTTTATCATCAGTTTCATCATCAACTTGCTGGCCGACATGTTCCTGCACAGGAAGAGAAAATGAGAAATACGCAACGGACCGAAAGGATCGCGTTTACCGTCTTATTGCTGGCGACGATCTTTGTCGTAACTCCCGTTATCTTTATCGTGGCGCTGGTCCTTTTCCGGGGCTTGCCCGCGCTGACGCCGGAGTTCATCTTCGGTATGCCGCGTGAAGGGATGCGCGCCGGCGGCATTTTCCCGGCGATCGTCGGGACGATCTATTTGACGCTGGGCACGGCGGCTTTTTCCATCCCATTTGGTATCCTGGCGGCTATTTATTTAAACGAATACGCGGCCAGGAACTGGCTGACGCGGCTGATCGAGCTGGCCATCATCAATCTGGCCGGCGTGCCCTCGATCGTCTATGGCCTGTTCGGCTTAGGACTGTTCGTGACGTTCCTTAATTTCGGAGCGTCGATCCTGGCCGGTTCGTTGACACTGGCGATCATGACACTGCCGGTTATCATTACTTCCACACGCGAAGCGTTAAATACCGTGCCGAACTCCTTCCGTGAGGTCAGTTTTTCGCTCGGTGCTTCGCGCTGGCAGACGGTCCGGCACGTCGTTCTGCCCAACGCGATCCCCGGGATCCTGACCGGTACGATCCTGGGCCTGTCGCGGGCAGCGGGAGAAACCGCGCCGATCCTTTTCACGGTGGCGGCTTTCTATCTGCCGCG
>JAQUOB010000004.1:0-2283 GCA_028717325.1 Candidatus Margulisiibacteriota bacterium | reverse complement strand
TCGATGTCCTGCAGCTGCGCAAGCGGGTAGGGATCGTTTTTGCCCTGCCTCTGCCGCTGCCTCTTTCTATCTTTGATAATGTGGCCTACGGCCCGCGCCTGCACGAGGTAAAAAATAAAAAACAGCTGGCCGAGATCGTCGAGAAGTCGCTCAAGGCCGCCGCTATCTGGGACGAGGTCAAAGACCGGTTGAACGTCCAGGCTTTCAAACTGTCCGGCGGGCAGCAGCAGCGGCTCTGCATCGCGAGGACCCTGGCTGTCGAGCCCGAAGTCATTCTCTACGATGAGCCCTGTTCCGGCCTCGACCCGATCTCGACGCTCAAGATCGAAGAAGCGATGCAGGAGTTAAAGAAAAACTATACGCAGATCCTGGTGACCAATAACGTCAAGCAGGCGGCGCGGGCTTCCGACCGGACCGCTTTTTTCCTGATGGGGGAGATGATCGAGATCGCAGAAACGAAGGCGCTGTTCACGGTGCCCAAAGACAAACGGACGGAAGATTACATCACAGGCAGGTTCGGCTAATGCAAAATATTATCACGACTGAAAAGCTTAACTTATATTATGGAACGTTCCAGGCGCTGATCGATGTCACATTCAACGTAGAGCAAAACAAGATCACCGCGCTGATCGGGCCGTCGGGCTGCGGCAAATCGACGCTACTGCGGGTCTTTAACCGGATGAACGACCTGATCGAAGGCGTAAAAGTTACGGGGAGCGTCAAGGTTAACGGCGAAGAAATCCTGAACAACAGTGTTGACCTGATCGATTTGCGGAAAAAGGTCGGCATGGTCTTTCAGCGGCCAAACCCTTTCCCGCTTTCAATTTATGAGAATGTCGTTTACGGGCTGAGGATCCACGGCGAAAAGAACCGCCGGGTCCTCGATGAGGCGGCCGAAAAAAGCCTGGCGGCCGTCCTCCTGTTCGATGATCTCAAAGACAAGCTGTCGCAGAATGCGCTGGGGCTGTCGCTTGAGCAGCAGCAGCGGCTTTGCATTGCGCGCCTGCTGGCGGTCGTCCCCGATGTCCTGCTGATGGACGAGCCGTGCTCGGCGCTGGATCCTCTGGCCACCATGCGAATAGAAGAGTTGATGATCGAGCTGAAAAAACAGTATACTATCGTTATTGTGACCCACAACATGCAGCAGGCGGCCCGGATCTCGGATGAGTGCGGCTTCATGCTGTTGGGCGAGCTGGTTGAATTTGCCGATACGAAAAAAATATTCACGGCCCCGGGCGACAAACGCACCGAGGATTATATTACAGGGAGGTTTGGATAATAATGATAGAACAAAGAGAACATTTCCAGAAGGAGCTAACCAAGCTGAACGATCTAATTTTAAAAATGGGCGGCATGGTCGAGAAGAGCATCTTTAATTCGGTTGAAGCGCTTAAAAAGTCCGATCCCAAAATGGCCCAGGCGATCGTCGATCTTGATGACACGATCGATAAGATAGAATTAGAAGTCGACGACCTCTGCCTGGAACTGCTGGCCACCCAGCAGCCGATGGCCGTCGACCTGCGTTTTATCACGACCGGCATGCGGGTGGGCTCCGATCTCGAGCGGATCGGCGACCTGGCGGTCGACGTGGCCCAGCGGGCGATCGAACTGGCCGACCAGCCGCTGCTCAAGCCGCTGGTCGATATCCCCAAGATGGCCGAACTGGCGGAAAAGATGGTCCATAAGGCGCTGGATGCTTTTGTCAAAAGAGATGCCGAGCTGGCCCGCAGCCTCTGGGCCGATGAAGAAAAGGCCGACGGCTACCGCGACCTGGTCTATGATGAGCTGGTCGAGATCATGAACAAGGACGTCAAAGCCACGCCGCGGGCCCTGCCGCTGATCATTATTTCCCGCCATCTGGAGCGGATCGCCGACCACGCGACCAACATCGCCGAAGACGTCGTTTACATGGTCGAGGGCAAGGTCATCAAACACAGCCCGAAATAATTTGACAGGCGTTAAACTGCTCGTGTTATAATTAATTAAAAGAAAAGGGGAATAATACTATGGTTGCAGTTGATCAAGCTCTCTGTATCGGTTGCGGGATCTGCATGGACATGTGCCCGGAGGTCTTCCAAACGACCGAAGACGGCAAGGCCCAGGCGGTCGGCAACGAATGCGAACTGCACAGCCTCGAAGAAGTGGCGGACGCCTGTCCGGTCGAAGCGATCAACGTCTAATTTCTAAACCCCCGGAGGGTTAACGATGGAGCTATCGCCCAACGCCCTGACCGTCCTCGAAAAACGCTACCTCTTAAAAGACGACACCGGCCAGATAATCGAA
>JAQUOB010000003.1 GCA_028717325.1 Candidatus Margulisiibacteriota bacterium | reverse complement strand
ATCGTGCCGGACAGCCAGTCGAACGAAGTTTTATATTTGCCTTTGTAAAGTATCTGGTATTCAACGCCGAACTTCTTGAACAAACCGCCGAAGCGGTAGATCTCCAGGCTTTTGCCGAACCCGCCGACACCGGAACCGGGTGCCGCTACGATCTTATCGGCCACCGAGGCCAGATAATATTCATCCCCGATCGCCGAGCCTTCGATATAGACTACGATCTTTTTGCCTTTGGCTTTGGCGCGCAAAAGCTCCGCCCGCATTTCCTGAACGACCGCCGCCCCCCCCAGCCCGCCGGAAAAACCGCCCAGCCGGATAAAAAGACCGTCGATTGCGCTGTCTCTCTCCGCCGCGCGGATATTCTCGAGGATCGTGTCCAGGCCTGATTGGTAGCCGCCGAATATACTCATTTCCGACTGGCCGCCCTTGATCGTGCCGCTGATGTCGATCAGGGCGAACTCTTTCGGCTTGATGAAAGCAAAAGGCCGCTCCCGATCAAGCGAGATCTTAAAGCCCGCTTCATAGCGCTGGATGTTTTTGCCGTCGGGCGGGAATTGCAGAGCGTAATCGAGCGTAAAGGCCATCAGGTCGAGCGAAGCGCCGGCGGTCGGATTGCCCCGGTCGATCCCCGCCCGCAGGGCCAGGCCCTTGATCAAGCTTGCCTCGATCCCCAGATGGCCGAAGTTTGGCTGTGACCGGTAAAGCTCGGCATCCGCCGCGATAATTAATTGGTTGTTCTTGAACGGGTTGAGTCCCAGGCCGACGCGCAGAGAGGCCGGCACGAGCCGCGACTTGGTCGTCAAAACATCTTGTGCGACAACGCCGATCTTGAATTGGGGCGTGATCCGCATGAGCACCGCGATATCGCCGCTCCAGCCGCTGTCTTTGACACCGGAGAGCGTCCATTCCATGGCCTTGTAATTGGTCCCCCAGTTGAGCCAGCCGGCGCGGTTACCGAAGCCGAAGGCAGAATAATTGATCGTATCGCCGTTGGGGTTCAGCACCCTGCCCTCGGAATAACCGAGGTAGCCCAGTTTGACCAGGGTATAGGTGAACTCATTTTTTGTCTGCTGGGAATCGAGACTGCCGCTGGTAAAGCCGAGGCCGGTCTCCGCCAGGCCGGCGGGATTGTAAAAGACGGCGCTGGCGTCGTTGGCGACGGCGGTGTAAGCCCCGCCCATGCCCAGGGCGCGCGTGCCAACCCCCTCTTTCAATAAGAGATCGCCGAGATCATCGGCAAAAGAGGCGCCGCCGAGAGCCAAGAACAAACAACTTATGACCAGCCGTCTAAACATGATAGAATATTATACATGGTCAGAGTACGTTTTGCACCCAGTCCGACTGGAGCCTTACACATTGGCGGCGCGCGCACCGCCCTTTTTAACTGGCTGTTCGCCCGCAACCAGAACGGGAAGTTTATCCTGCGCATCGAAGATACCGACCGCGAACGCTCGACTCTTACGGCCAACCACGCCATCTTTCACGGTTTAGAGTGGCTGGGCATCGACTGGGACGAGGGCCCCAATGTCGACGGGCCGTTCGGCCCCTACTACCAAACGGAGCGGCTGGCCATTCATCAGAAATACGTCGAGCAGTTGATCGCCGAGGGCAAGGCCTACTATTGTTTCTGCACGCCGCAAGAGCTGGCACAGCGGCGCGCCGAAGCCGAAGAGAGAAAAGAGGCGCCGCGCTACGACGGCACCTGCCGCAAATGTTCCGGCGAAGAAATAAAAGCCAAACTCGGCGGCGGCCAGCCCAAAGTCGTGCGTTTTCGCCTGCCGCCGGTCGGCGAAACGGTCGTTCACGATCTGATCAGGGGCAAGGTAGTTTTTAAAAACGAGGTGCTGGACGACTTTGTGATCCTGAAGTCGGACGGCTTCCCCACCTACAACTTCGCCTGCGTGGTCGACGACCATCTAATGGAGATAACCCACGTCATCCGCGGCGACGATCATCTCTCAAACACTCCCCGGCAGATACTGCTTTATGAGGCCTTCGGCTGGAAGCTGCCCGAGTTCGCCCACATCCCGATGATCCTGGGGAAAGATAAAGCGCGGCTCTCCAAACGGCACGGGGCTACTTCGGTCATCGACTACAGCGCCATGGGTTATCTGCCCGAAGCGATGATCAATTATATCGCCAAGCTCGGCTGGGGCCACGGCGACCAGGAGATCTTTTCGCGGGCCGAGTTGATCGAGAAATTTTCTCTTGGCGCGGTCGGCAAGAATCCGGCCATCTTCGACATGGATAAATTAAACTGGCTCAACGGCCAGTACATCCGCAAAATGATGCCGGAGCGGTTATTCGACCTCTGCGAGCCGCTGCTGATCGAGGCCTATGGGACACACGACCTAACTTATATGAAAAAAGTCGTCGCTGTTTTCCATGACCGGCTGGTCCTCTTCCCCGATATCGTGCCGCTGTCGAGCTATTTTTTTAAAGATGATTTTGAATACGACCCCAAAAGTGCGGAGAAATATTTCAAGACTGAAACCGCCAAACCGATCCTGGCGGCACTCAAAGACCGCTTAAGCCAGCTTGAGCCATTTACAAAAGATAAGATCGAACCGGTTTTCAAACAGCTGGCGACCGAAATGAACGTCAAGCTGGGGATTATTATTCACCCCTGCCGCCTCGCCCTCTCCGGCCGCTCCGAAACCCCGCCGATGTATGATGTGGTCGAGATACTTGGGAAAGCCAAAGTTTTGGCACGTTTAGATAAAGCTATCGCTACGCTTAATGATTTAAGCTGAAACCGTAATTAAAGGGGGCAATTAAGATGGCAACCGATCCTGTCTGCGGCATGACTGTTGACGAAAAAACGGCCAAATGGACCTCGGAATATAAAGGCAAGAAATATTATTTCTGCGACAAGCACGACAAAGGCGAATTCGACAAAGACCCCGAAAAATATATTTCTAATATAAAGAAATAAATTATTTCCGGACCATCGTGCCGATACCGTGATCGGTAAAGAGCTCGAGCAGTATCGCGTGAGGCAGGCGGCCGTCGATAATATGAGCGGTTTTAACCCCTTTTCTCAAGGCATATAAACAGGATTTAACTTTCGGGATCATGCCGCCGGAGATCGAGCCGGATTTGATCATCTTCTCCGCCCGGTAAGTATTGATCTCCGAGACGAGCTTGCTGTTTTCCAAAACACCCAGCACATCGGTCATCATGATCAGTTTTTCGGCTTTGAGATAAGCCGCGATGGCCGCCGCCGCCTTGTCGGCGTTGATGTTATAGATGCCGCCTCTTTTGCCGACACCGATCGACGTCAGGACGGGAATATAGCCGAGCTTCATCCATTTATTTAAATAGCGATAGCGGATCCCGCCGACCTGCCCGGTAAAGCCGAGATCGATCTTGTTGCCCTCCGCGTCTTTCTTCCAGTATTTGAACGCCTTGATGACGCGGCCCTTCTTGCCGTAAAAGCCCTTAGCCTTGCCGCCCGCTTTTTTGATCAGCGAAACGATCTGCTGGTTTATTTTCTCGCCGAGGACTTTCTGGACGACCTTCATCGTGTCCTTATCGGTCACGCGGTAGCCGCCGACAAATTTCGGTTCGAGCCCGCGTTTCCGCAAGGCCTTATTGATCTCCGGCCCGCCGCCGTGGACGAGGATCGGCTCCATGCCGACCATTTTTAAAAGGACGACGTCCTGGATGACGCTATTTTTAAGTTCATCGCTCTGCATGGCCGCCCCGCCGTATTTGATGACGATCGTCTTGCCGTTGAACTTCGTCAGGTACGGCAGTGCCTCCAAAACCGCGTTCGCTCTTTTAATTAAATGTTTAAACATATTATGTGTGATACTCCGCGTTGATCTTAATGTATCCCTCGGTCATGTCGCAACCCCAGGCGATAGCGGAAGCTTTGCCGACCCCGAGATCACAAGTAACTATAGTCTCTTTCTTACCAAATTTCATGTCCGCTTTCATCTTATTCTGATCGAGCTTGGCGCTGGAGGCGCCGGCCGCGGCCAGTGCCCGGCCGATATTGTGATCGCGCCCGTAAACCGCGCATTTCAGAAGATCGGAGCCGGCGATGGCCCGCGCGGCGATCCGCGCTTCTTTTTCATTGCGCGCGCCGGTTACGCGCACTTCCATCAATTGCGTCGCCCCTTCCCCGTCCCGCGCTATTTCTTTCGCCAGATAAACGCAAACTTGTTCAAGCGCCTTGTAAAACTGGCCCCTGGCCCCTGGTCCCTGGATCCTTTTCCCCGACATTCCATTCGCCAACGCAAAGACACAATCATTAGTCGACTGACACTGGTCAACCGTCGTCATGTTAAACGATTTATCAACCGCCTGTTTGAGAAATTTCTGGAGGAGAGGCCGCGCGATGGCGGCATCGGTTGTGATAAAACAAAACATCGTCGCCATATTGGGGTGGATCATGCCGGAGCCCTTGGCGATCCCGGCAATAGTATAGCCGCCGACTTTTACCACGATCTCCTTTTTCCTGGTATCAGTCGTGAGTATTGCCTGCGCGGCACCCTCGCCGCCCGCCCTCGATAATTTTGCCACCAGCGGCCGTATGGCGGGAATAATGTTCTTCATCGGCAGAAAATGGTGGATCGAGCCGGTCGAAGCAACGAGGACATGTTCCGGCTTGACGCCGAGCGTCTTGGCGGTTTCGGCCACCATTCTTTTGGCGTCTTCAAGGCCCTGCTTGCCGGTGCCGCAGTTGGCGTTGCCGGCGTTGGCGATGATCGCCTGGCAGAAGCCGGACTTGATATTTTTCTGTGAAACGATGATCGGGGCCGCTTTGAATTGGTTGGAGGTAAAGACCCCGGCCGCGACCGCGGGAATTTCCGAAACGATCAGCGCGAGGTCGAGCTTGCCGGATTTTTTAATGCCCGCGGCCAGCGCCGCCGCGGTAAAGCCCTCGGGTGAAGTTATGCTCATGGGTAGAAGGTTATCTGCTTGAGTCCCGTTGTCTCCGGAAAACCGCAGATCAGGTTCATGTTCTGGACCGCCTGGCCGGCCGCTCCCTTCACCAGATTATCGATCGTCGACAGGACGATGATCTTTCCGGTCGCTTCGTTATATTGCACCGAGATATCGCAGAAGTTCGTCCCGGAAACATATTTGGTATTGGGGGTGATCCCTTCCAGTATCCTGACGAACGGCTCACCTTTATAAAAATCTTTATAAAGTGCGGTCAGCTGTTTGCCGTCGGTCGGCTTTTTCGCCTTGGCGTAGATCGTCGCCAGGATGCCGCGCGTCATCGGCGTCAGATGAGGAACAAAAGTCACCGCCAGATCTTTGCCGGCAACTTTCGAAAGTTGGAACTCGACCTCCCCCATGTGCCGGTGGGTAGTGACGGCGTAGGCCTCGATCCCTTCGTTCCGTTCGCAGTAGTGGGTCTTCTGCGAAGTGCCCCGCCCCGCGCCGGAAACGCCCGACTTGGCATCGATGATGATCGAATCAAGCTCGATCAGCCCGTGCTTGACGAGTGGCGCCGTGCCTAAAATTGAAGCGGTCGGATAACAGCCGGGATTGCCGACCAGTTTGGTCTTTTTGATCTCGGCTCGATACAGCTCCGGCAGGCCAAAGACCGCCTGGTCGAGATATTTTTTCGTCGTGTGCTCGATCCCGTACCATTTTTTGAATATTGCGTTATCGGAGAAGCGGTAGTCGGCCCCCAGATCAACAACTTTTTTTCCGGCGTCGATGATCTTGGGCACATAATTGATCGCGATGCCGTGCGGCAGGGCCAGAAAGACCAGGTCGATCGAATTTAAATTTTTATCTAGGTCATCGAGCGTCTGGCAGGCCAGATCGATCTGTCCGTTCAAATGAGGGTAAAGCTCATTGATCTTTTTCCCCTTATGCGCTTCTTCCGACATCAACCAGATGATCTCAACTTCCGGATGCCGCAATAAAATATTAATTAATGTCGCCCCGGCGTAACCTCCGGCTCCGACGATTCCCACTTTTATCATTTAATGATATCTCCTCACTTTAAATTTGAACAATTCGACCGTTTCATGCTCCGGTATGCCGGCTTTGCGCTTGCAGATCGCGATCTGATCGTCGGCCGTGTTCACTCCCGGCAAGTCAGGCAGAAGCAATCCTCGCCGCGCCCCCGACTTGACGATACAGCCGTAACAGCTCGGGTCGAGTTCGGCCTTGGAAGCGGCCGGCTCCGGCCGGCTCAAGACATCGACCGAGATCTCAAGTCCGCTCAACTCGTCTTCTGTCATCGGCGGAAAGCGCGGATCGCGCGTCGCCGACTCGATCGCGTTGCGGATGATCTCCTGCGCCACGTTCTCGGCCGTCGGCGCAAAAGTGCCGATACAGCCGCGCAACTCACCCTCCCGATGGAGCGAAACAAAGACCCCCGCCTTTTCTTTCATCTCGGGTGACAGCTCTTTAGGCGGTTCAATTATTTTACCATCTTTCACGTAGGTTTCTATCGTTTTTCTGGCCAGCCGAACCAGGGGGTGTTCGCTCATCAGCCGATCTCAAGCGCCGCGATCATGTAGCCGACGCCGAACGGCCCTTCATAGGAGAGTATTTCCGGCCGGACTTTTTTGCCGTCGAGCGCGCCCAAGAGAATGGCGATCGACCAGAGCGCGTCCTGGCCGGCGTCTTCGGCCAGGTCGGCATCGAATTTGAGGAGGCCTTTCACGTCGTAATTTTTTACCAGCTCGACCAGCTTCTCGTCAAATTCCCTGCCTCTCGGAGAATAGCCGCTCGGCCCCTCCGGCGTCAGCCGGTGCGACATGTCAGCCGAGGCGATCAGCAGGACTTTGCGCTTGAGCCGGTCTATTGTCTTCGCCATCGACTGGCCGAATTCGAACAATTTGGACAACGGCATAAAAGCAACGGCAATAGGCAGGACCGGTTTTTTGATCCCGGCCGCCGTCGGATAATAGAGCGGAACGAGCACGCCGTGATCGAGTATAGTTTCCGGGCAAGCGGTGGCGAGATGCGTATCTTTGACGATCGCTAATCCGAGTTGGGGATCGCCCTTGAAAGAGAAAGACGGTTTGGGCAGGCCGAACGCGCCGAAGTTGCCTTCAAAAACATGGCCGGTATAGACGGGAACTGAAGCTTGCCCAACGTCGCCGTGAGGGGTGATGACAATGATGGTGTCAATATCTTTACTTTTGAAGCGGCTCGATATTTCTTCGAGCGCTTTTTTACTTTTTTCCGCTTCCTTCAGGCGCTCTTTGCCGATCGGCGGGACGAGAATTGGCGGATGGGGCATGATCGCGCCAAAAACTATGCTCATTTGTCGTAATAATAATATATTACCCGGCAAACTGCAAATATATATTAGGGGCCAGGGGCTGGGGACTAGGGACTGGGATGATATAATATAATTAGGTATTAACGGATCATAGACAAAAAGGAGATCAAAATGACAGAATTTATCCTAGAAATAAGAATCGTCTTAAATTCTGACCACAACGAGCTAGTCGGCAACCGCCTCTACGTGGTTGAGCCGGAGCTCAATAATAACGTTAATGAAATAATGTTCGATCTGTTGGCGGAAGAATATAAAGTTAAAAAGAACCGGATCAAGATCATGAAGGGGCACAATTCGGCGCAGAAAACGGTGAAGATACTTTAAAAAGCGGCTTGACCAAATGATTCTTTCCTTATATAATCTTATATAGTTATAATATAAGGAGCAACGAATGCCTTACTCGCGCTTTGAGCAACGTTTAAACGACCTCCCCGACCAGCTTTGGTCAAAGATCGCCAAGATTGACGAACTGAAAGGCCAATGGATCGCCGGCGCCAAGTTGAGCCCGCAGGTGCTGGGCAGGTTGAAAAAATCGGTACTGGTTACCTCGACCGGGGCCTCGACCCGCATTGAAGGGGCCCGCCTCTCTGATGGCGACGTGGAAAAACTGATGGCCGGCATCGCCCTGCAGCGGTTTTCCGACCGGGACAAGAGCGAAGTAAAAGGTTATTTCGAGCTGCTGCGCAATATTTTTGAAGCCTGGGCAACAATCCCCTTTTCTGAAAGTTCGATCAAGCATTTACATAAAGAATTATTAAAATATGCCGGAAAAGACGAAGGCCATCGGGGTGAATACAAGAAGAAAGAGAACAAAGTGATGATGGTTGATGCTTCCGGCAAACCGGTCGGCACTATTTTCGAGACCACGCCGGCCTATTTAACGCCCAAGGAAATGCAGGAGCTTATAGAATGGGCCCGTAACTCCCTGGCGGCCAAAAAGCACCATCCGCTCCTGATCATCGGCAATTTTATCATTGAGTTCCTGAACATCCATCCTTTTGAAGACGGCAACGGACGGCTGGCACGGATCTTGACCAATCTGCTGATGCTCAAAGAGGGATATTTGTTTTCCCCGTACGTTTCTCATGAAAAGCTGATCGAATCGGATAAACCCGGTTATTATTTGGCTTTACGGAAAAGCCAGCGGACTTTCAATTCGAAACACGAAAACATTACCCACTGGCTGACCTTTTTCCTGGAGGTGGTTTTCACGCAGGCCAAACAGGCCGTCAGCCTGCTCTCGACCGAGAACATTGAGAAGCTTCTCTCTCCCAAGCAATTAGCCATTTGGCGATACCTGCTCACGGTGGAGGAAGCAACTCCGCAAGATATCTCCAAGTATGCTAAGGTTGCCCGGCCGACAGTCAATCAGGCCTTATCCAGATTGCTATCATTTAAAAAGATCGAGCGTCTCGGCCTCGGGCGGAGCACCCGGTATAGAAAGTTGGGCTGACCAATCGCTATTCTCATATAAGGAGAAGTAAATCATGACAAGGGAGTACTGCCCCAAATGTAAAACTATTAAGAACTTGAAGGTTTCGACCACCAAAACAACAACAAAAGATAAAAAAGGTAAAATTAAAGAGGCCGTGATCAATAGCTATCATTGCGAAGAATGTAATTCATTCATAAAAAGTGATGAGGATAAAGTTAGTTTAGACAATTGGTAAGGGCTGAAGCCAAGTCGATGCTAAAGAACTAAGGGCTAGGGAGCTGGGGCCACTTATTTCCTTTTCCTCCCCTTGCCTCTCATGCTTTTCTGGTATTTCTTTTCTTCTTTCTTAGTTATCTTAGCGTTCTTCTTCTGGATCTTGGCCTGGCAAAATGGGCAAAAAACGCTGCCGACGGCAACTATTTGGCCGCAATCGCACTTTATTGAAACCTTACGCCTTACGCCACCCATGGGGTCAATTCTACGCTTGTTGGATTGGTTAGGCAATAGCGGGGATCGGGAACTGCTGTCGATTTTCCGCCACTAACCGTCAGCTTGATCGTGGCAATAGAATTGCTGTCCAATAAATTGCGTACCATAAGAACAAAGGAGAGAAAGAATGAACAAATTAGTGCCGATCGGGAGAATTGAGAACAGGATTTATACGATCAGAGGGCAAAAAGTAATGCTGGATAGGGATTTGGCCGAATTATATGGGGTAAAAACTTTTGTTCTCAATCAAGCGGTAAAGAGAAATCGGGAAAGATTTCCAGAAGACTTCATGTTTTCACTAACGAGGCAAGAAATATTAAACATATCACAAATTGTGATATGTTCCCCAATGGGTGAGGTCGACAAGATCAAACATGCTAGGAATGTTAATGTATTTACCGAGCAAGGTCTGGCGATGCTGTCCGGTGTCCTGCATAGCCCAAGAGCTGTCCGGGTAAATATTACCATCATGCGCGCTTTCGTCCGCCTCCGCCAAATCCTAGCCTCAAATAAGGACCTCTCCTATCTTTTCAAAGAGCTCAAGCACAAAGTCGACCGGCACGATACAGAAATCGGCTTAATAATTAAAACCATTGAAAAGATGATCTCTTACGAGGGAAAGCCGAAACCGAAAATTGGGTTTACGGTGCATAAACTCTAAATTCTAAATGCTAAATACTAAATGCTAAACAATATCCAAATGCTAATTCTCAAATAACTAAACAAGAAGAGTGGCTGCTTCGGTCATTTATATTTCGGTAATTTGAATTTGTTTAGTATTTAGAACTTAGTATTTAGTATTTCTGCGCTCCCCGTCATCTTCATTATATTTTTTTATATTGAGATAGTTCTGCTTCGCTCATCCCAAAATAGTGTCCGATCTCATGCTGCAGAACATTAGTAATCAACGCGGGCAGCTTATCGGACGGATAATTATCGAATGCCTTCAAGTAGATAACGATTTTATCCGGCAGGACGTTTTGGTAGGCCGGTCCGCGTTGAGGCAGAGGCACCCCCGTGTATTGGCCGAGGATCAGGTTATGACTCTTATCGAAAACGATCTTCTCCGGCTCGACTTCGATTGTGATATTTTCCATCATATCCCTAAATTTTTGAGGAATATCTTTTAGAGATTGTTCAACGAATTGTTCGAAGGTTATTAGTTCCACTTTTCATGTGCTAATACAAACCGATTCAAATCTTCTTTAACACTGCGCCATTTCGGGATATGTTTATCCATAAGTCGAACGAACACTTCGTTGTGCTTCCTTTCGATCAAATGCAAAAGCTCATGAACAATAATATATTCAATGGTTACGATCGGCTTCTTGGCTAGCTCTAGATTTAGCCAGATCCGACCAGCTTTTTGGCTACACGTTCCCCAGCGAGTCTTCATCCTTTTAACACCCCAAGCATTGGTTTGAACGCCGATTGCTTTCGACCATTTCTCTATAATTTCATATACCACTATTTTTAATTTAGCACGATACCAACTCATCAACACTTCTTCTCGCTTTGCGAAAGTGCTATTAGGCCGTACTTGTAAAACAATTTTATCCTTCCCCTTAAGAAAGACACGCGGGGGGAGGTTAACACAGACAACTTCTAAACGATAAGGTTCGCCTAGAAAGTAATGGGTCTCTCCAGAAACATATTCGCGAGAGGCTTGCCTTTCTTGCGTCTCATATTTGGCTTTCTGCCTTTTTATCCAAACCAGCTTGGTTGCCAAAAGCAAACGGATTGCATCATCCTTTATATGGAGAGGAGCAGTCACTCTAACTTTGCCATTCGGCGGCAAAACAGAAAGATGCAGGTTTTTAATCGGCTTACGAACCACAATCGCATCAATAGGGCCAACCTGGAGAGCATTAGAATTAGTATTCATGTTGGTTCTTGATAATTTCAAACAGACTTTTTTGATCATCTTCCGACAATTCTGGCAAAACTTCTTTAATTGCTATTTTTATCAACCTTTCTTTAATAGGATTGCCCCTAAAATCATCGGACCTTGATTTCATTACCGCCTCATGGACAATTAGTGCTACTTGTTCATCTTTACCAAGATTATCATAGAACGCTTGTTTGGCCCTAGTATTAATGGCCGTGGGATATAATCTTGACTGCTCGGGATTTTTTACCTGCTTCGTAAGAGCAACAATTTGAGCAATGTATTCCTTATAAGCAATATCAGCCCGTTTTCGTTCCTTAACCAATTCATCCAATAACTCGGACATTCGCTGGTAATATTTCGGATTGGTTGGCATTTCATCAATAATCAGCCGGCGAACATTATTTTCAATTGTTTCTGCGGTCGCATCTTGGCTTTGTTTTACTGCTTCGGGCAGATCATCAATAGCATTGATGCCTTTTTTAATAATTAGCTCAACCAATGTCATATCATCAAACGCAGATAATTTCTCGCTTTCATCTGCCGTGATGTAGCGGTCAATGAGAGTTCGCATAGCTGGCTCGTATCTCTTAAGGTCAATATAATCGCCGCTTGCTAACTTAATTTCCATCCTAACCTGTTCGTAATGAGATACTTCTCGCCCAATTGCTTGTGTCTGTTCCTGGCTAAAGCCTGCCTTTGTCATATCGTTGGCAAGATCAGCGTACATGCGCACAAGATGACTTACAGTTTTATATAATTTTACTCGTTTGATCTCATTTTCCTTAAGCGAGTATGGGTTTTCTACATCTCCGCAGAAATAGCGGATATGTGCCGCAGAGTCCTTTGGCGGAGCAACGGGTTCACAAAGCGCTCGAACAACTTCCAGCGCCTCTTCCAAATCATTTTTGCCTTCTTCCATACGATCTTTTAAAATCCCTAGAACGTCTTCCTTATCAAATCCCTCAAACGGGCCAATCGTATAATCAGTAACTGCCTGTTCCAATTTTTGGAAAAGATCGCGGTAGTCCACAATATAACCGTATTCCTTATCATCGCCATCCAGCCGATTGACACGGCAAATAGCTTGAAAAAGACTATGGTCTTGCATATTTTGATCAATATAAAGATAAGTCGCTGGCGGCGCGTCAAATCCTGTTAGGAGCTTATTCACAACAATGAGAAGCTGCATCTGTCCGGGCTGTTCAATAAATTTCTTTTTGGCCTCACGCTCAAAGCCTTCCGTTGTTTTTCCGCCCAACATTCTTTGATAAATCGCGTATTCTCGATCTTCGGTATTAAGCGCGCCCGGCTCATAGGAAGTCACAACGGCGCATTTTGTAAATCCTTGATTCTGGAAAATCTCATAATATCGGCAAGCCTCGTATATACTGCTGGCAACAAGCATGGCGTTGCCGCGTCCGCTTGCCAACCGATCTTTTTTGAAAAAGTCATCAAGAATATCAAACACTACTTTTTCAAGCCGGGAACTGGAGCTCAAGAGGCTCTGCATCGTCCCCCAACGGCGTTTAAGAGCAGCTTTGGCAACCTCTGTTAAACCTTGAGTGCGCTCTTCAAACCAAGCGTCTATCCCTGCCTGCGAAGCGATATTTTGATCAACCCGTCTCGCTTCATAGCGAAGGTCCAAAACCACCCGGTCAGATACAGCTTCGTCATATTTATAAGTGTGGATATACTTTCCCCAGACTTTGATGCTATTTCTCTTATCAATCTTTAGAAGCGGTGTTCCGGTGAAGCCAAGAAATGTAGCCTGAGGTAAAAGAGTCCTCATGGCATCGTGAAGCTTGCCTGAATGAGTGCGGTGACATTCATCAACAAACACAAAGATGTCTCCCTTGGCTTTAAAATCGGCAGGCAGATTACTCTTGATATCTGCCAAATAGGCATCAATATCGTTCTCGTCTGCATCTTCCCTTCGACCAAATTTATGAATTAGAGAGCAAAGAAGCCATTTATTTTTAGTATTAAGTTGCCCGACTAAGTCCCGACAGCTTGTGGTCCGATAAATATGTTCATCAACGCCGCCAAATACCTTTTCAATCTGATCATCCAGTTCTGTCCGGTCGGTTAACACCAAGACTCGCGGGTCGGTTACATTTTCGCGTATCCATTTGGCAAGCCAGACCATGGTCAGACTCTTGCCGCTCCCCTGCGTATGCCAGATTATGCCTCCTTCGTGTCGTTTTACGTACTCCTGTGCCGCTTTTACCCCAAAGTATTGATTGGGGCGGCATATTTTCTTTCTCCCACTATCAAAGACGATAAAGTCATGAATAATTTCTAGAAAACGCTTTTTATCACATATCTGAAATAGATGCCTATCAAGCCGATTCTCACCTTCAAGCCCCGGTTCTTTCCATGTAGGACAATGATCCTCTGGGGTTTCAATAGTGCCGTAGCGCAAACCTTCAGTATCATTGCCAGCCATAACAAGCTGTACCGTTGCAAAAAAGCTTTTAATATACTCATCTTTTTGATTACCGATATTTTGCCGAATACCTTCTGAAATTGAAACTATACTGCGCTTTAGCTCAAGCACCCCAATAGCGATACCATTCACATAAAGCACTATGTCGGGACGCTTAGTCCTATTCCCCCGTATGGTCACTTCTTGGGCAATGGCAAAGTCGTTTTTCTCCGGATTCTTCCAGTCAATTAAATTAACGGTTTGATAGTTTTCACCGAGTTCTTCGCGGACTTTAACACCGTAGCGAAGCAAGCTATAAACGTCTTTATTGAGATCATAAAGGCTCCTGATCTGGCTGCTGGCCGCTTGCTTTAGCTCATAGATGGCTTTGCCGATGATTTTATCGCTATAACCCGAGCGTGTGAGGAAGGCATGTAAATACTTCTCTTCGATATTGCTGTTCCCTTCGCACTCTTCCCAGTTGCCGAGACAATCATACTTAAGACGATCTCGAAATAGCTCGATAATGCGATTCTGGGTTTTGCGTTCAATTTGGCCGACCTGTGGCGATGGGTTAGTTATGTGTTCCATAAACCCTTATTTTACCGGTTAATAAATTCTGCATCATGCTAATTTTAATCATTTTATACTTAGAAAGTGTCAGTCCCAATGCATCGATTTCGGCATCCATATCAGAGAGAATGTCGGCAATAGCCATTTGTTCTTGTTTTTCTGGCCTTGGAATCTGAAGAGGATATAAATCGCTTGGATGAATGTGTGGTTGTGCGCCCCCTGTTTGTATTTTATATATTTTGCTTTGATTGAGTAATAATTGGTAATAAATGTATTTAACTGAATATTTACCTCCCTCCTCAATAGTCGAGCAGTCCGAGGCAAAAATTGGATAGTTATAAAACGCAACAAACCCGGCATTAGCTCCTGATGCACTAACAGTGATTGTACTTCCCCAACGGTTAGGCTTGTTGTGGTAATATGCTGGAGTTTTACCACCAGCAATAACAGGTATATCCCCTGGGATACATGTATTTTCTGTAATTAGTTGCCCCTTTGTTATCTCAACAATCTCCCCCAACTCCTCAACTTGCCACTCCCCGCTAAACCCCAGCAGGCGGCGCTTGCCGGTGAGAAGCGCCTGCATTGCTCCCTGCTTAATCGCGCGCTTTTTGGCAATGAGTTTTTCCAGACTTTCTATTAACATATCTGCATCGGAAAGAATTGCTGTGATAATAGTGCGTTCTTTTTCATCGGGCGGAAAAGGTATTTTGAATGATTGCAGGCTTTTATTTGTTATCTGGTTAATAGTTGCCCCTAAATGTTCTTCGATTTGCTTTTTTATATTGTGTGATTGAAATTGCTGAAATACAAATGGGCCATAAGATGATCGAAATATGGTCATAAATGCACCAAACGCCATTCCTTCTGTTCGATCATCTATTAACGCACATTTTCCAATAAGTTCTCGGCTGCCACTTCTTACGCAAATAAGAAGATCATTTTTCCGCACTCTTTTCCTCTGAGGAACATCACAATTAACATAAACATTGTCCTCATATGCCACTTTCCCATTATAAATATTTGAAGCGCGCAATACCAGCAGGCCATAATCAACAATATTGCTAGGGCTGTATGTCAATCCTATTATGCACTCACCAAGCTCATCCAATCCTTTTACTTCCCAATCATCCGGAATCACTCCAACCTTGGCCCGTCTATCCCCCTTTGGTATTCTTTGATTAACTTTAGATGCCATTACTATTTCTTTTCCAACTTAAATTGTATCTTATAAGTATAAAAATCGATATTTGGCGCGACTGAAAGTGCTCTATTGATCTTTTTATCATCCTCAAATGCAATGATCGCGCCGCGGACAGATTGGCCCTCTTCTGCCAATTCTTCTTTTACATAACCCATGTAGCGCTGAACCTGCCCGACAACAATATCGCTTGTCCTTCCCTTCTTAAGCTCTACTATCAAAAGCTCCTTTTTATCTTTGCTGATAGCTAAAATATCGATAGGGCCAGTGTCGCTTGGGTATTGCTGCCCAACCATTTCCCCGTCTTCTTCGTAAATATCATAGCGTTTGCCAAGATCGGTTGATTCCCAATTTTCCACCAAGAAATCTTCCAAATGTTCTTCTAATGCGAACTGGCTGGGGTTTTCAATTGTTTCATCGGTGGCAACAATCATTTGCGGACGGCTGCCTGATAATAGCGTCTCGATTTCCGCCGCGTATTCACTTATATTGCTTACCGTACCTATAGAGCCAGCCGAATGCTTTAGAGATTCGCTCATTTCATCCCGTGAAATAGTTTTGGAAAACCAGCGCACAGCCCGGCGATGAGGAAGATTTTCGCCCTTCTGGTATTTATAATCACCAATCACTTCGCCGGCATAGTAAGAACCTTTACCATCCGGGCATAGCACCACATCTCCCTTTTGTACTCCCCTGGCAACGGTCCAAAGCATGCCGCAAGCAAGGCCGGCAGATATTTTTGTTTTATCGGGATTTTGCTGAAGGAAGATAGGGATATATTCATTATTGAAGTCTCGCCAATTGTCTAGAAGGTGATGCGTAAGGTCACTATCTGGGATAAAACCAGCTGCGATATAACTTCCCTTATAAGCTTCTTCGGCATGCGAACTTTTTCGCCCAAGCATTATCCTGTAGTAATTTTTCATATCTTGACCCCCATTTTATTTAAATGTCCATGCACTTTGGCAGCAAGCTCATCAACGCTATTTGTAAGTTCTGGCAATGTGGTTTCATAGCGCTCGGTCAACTCTTTTATTCTGCCGGTGAGTATTTGAGAGCGGCGATCTACTTCGTTTTGTATCGCTGATTCAAGCGCCGACATCCATTTGCGCTCAACCACAAGTATTTTAATCTCTTTTAAAGTCAATTTTGGATACTTTATTAACACTTTTTTCTCCAGGTCTTTTTCCGCTTCTTTTATCTTGTTCTTGACATCTGCTTGTTTTTCAAAAAGCGCGGCATATTGTTCAAGCACCTTAAGCTCATCGGCATAATCGGCATCTTTCTTAATCTCTTTGATGCGTTTCTGAATCGCTCCCTTTACCACCTTATCATTTTCAATGACTTCGGAAAGCAAGCCCTCCTCCCCACCATGTTTATCTTTAAGTTCATTCATTTGCGCTTCAACTTGTTCTATATCAGCGTTAAGCCCGTCAAGCCGAGACAGTTCAGCAGAGAAGTATGTGTTAATAATCAACGAAACAGGAATCAGCCGCCCCTCAAGGCCAGGAAGACCAGCAATATCTTTTTTCTTGCCCTTGCTTTCTTTTTGCAGACGCATGGCAACATTGCCCGCCTTCCAACCCTCGGTTGTCAGAATATACGCATCATCTTGCATCGTCTCTCCCCAATAGGTCATCAGATGCTGGTATATATCGTATTTATCTATCAAGCTCGTTCCAGCAAATGCCACCAGCAGATCATCAGCTATTGAAGCAATGATCGCCTTGGGGTGGTCTTTGGTTGAAATGTTCTTAAGCACTGACAATGTCTTGCTTTTCCAACTTGTAAATATTTTAAGCTTTGTTTTACGGAATGCTTCGTATTCCGGATGTGAAAGAATCGTTTTCTTGATATTTTCGGGCTTGATAGCCAGCTTGCTATATCCCCGGCGTTTAAAAGCCACAAATAGTTTGCCTTTTAGCGCTGGGCAAACTTTCCAATAATTATTGAGGGCATCAATGTCGGCATTTGGGATTCCCCCCTTAAGATGTGCCTCAATGTCCTGCAAATCTTCAGTTTCTTGCGTATCAATATAGCGCGGGAGGTTTAGGTTGTACTCGTGTTTTTGAATCTCTTTATAGAGTATAAATCGCGAATATTTGGGGATCTCAGTTTGTCCATTGAAAACATCTACGATTTTCTTGATGTCTTGCTCGCGAAGGCGATTCTTACTGCCGTCTTTTATGAAACCCTTAGAAGCATCAATCATGAAGATGCCTTTGCGGCTCTCGGCGCCTTCTTTATCAAGGACAATAATACAGGCAGGAATGCCGGTGCCATAAAATAAGTTAGCCGGTAGCCCGACAATTCCTTTGATATATCCTCTTTGGATGATATTTTTACGAATTTTCCCTTCAACATGCCCGCGGAAAAGCACGCCGTGCGGAAGAATTACTGCCCCCTTACCAGTGCTCTTGAGTGATCTAACAATATGTAAAAGAAAAGCATAATCGCCATTTTTCTTGGGTGGAATGCCGAAGCCTGTAAAGCGGTCGTACTGATCATGCTCGGGGTCAAAACCTGTCCGCCATTTTTTATCAGAAAAGGGGGGGTTAGCAATCACATAATCAAAAGTTTTTAATGAGCCATTATAAATAAATTCAGGCGAAGTTAAAGTGTTGCCCTTTTTTATAACTGCCGCTGAATTTCCATGTAACCACATGTTTAAAATTGCTATATTTGCATTGAAACTTTCTTTTTCTTGCCCATAAATAGATATCCCTTTTGGAGTTTCAGCTGCAATTTTTAAAAGAAGAGAGCCGCTTCCGCACGTTGGGTCATAAACAGTTTGCATCATTCCAGTTGATTTATTAGCTCCTATAACCTTAGCTATAATTCTAGATACTTCAGCTGGTGTGTAGAACTGACCTTTACTTTTACCAGAATCTACAGCAAAATGTTTCATAAGATATTCATAAGCATCGCCAAGCAGATCATCCCCTTCGGCCCGGTTTTTGCCAAATTCCAGTTCCGGATTTTCAAATATTGCAACCAAATCTGAAAGGCGATCTTGCATCTCTTTGCCTTTGCCAAGCTTATCTTCGTTATTAAAGTCAACCGCATCGATCACATCTTTAAGCCCATTGGCTTCTGCTAGTTTACTAAGGATCTTATTAATTCCTTCCCCAATATCCTTATTGCCTTTGAGGCTAATCATATCGGCAAAGCTACCACCCTTTGGAATAACAACAGGAGGATTGCGTTGCTCCGCATACTTATCAGAAATATATTTCACAAATAGTAGCACCAGCACATAATCCTTATATTGAGAGGCGTCCATTCCTCCGCGAAGCTGATCGCATGCTTCCCAAATCGAGCTATATAATTGTGATTTTTTTATTGGCATGGCTTAATTTTTAGTCGTTTTTGTCGTCGGGAAGGCTGGACTCTGGCTTTTGACGCAGCCAGTCAGGAGGGGCGGCAGTATTATAACATATAAGGCGAAGACCAAACATTTCTTGCCGCATTACGGTATTATAATACAATATAAAACATATAAACAAAAGAGGAAAATATCAAACATCTGGTTTTCCCCTCCCTTTACATTCCCCCACCTCCCAGATATAATAATAAAAGCATGTCATTGATCATCTCCATCTCCGGCGTCCGCGGTTTGGTTCCTGAATCCTTAACCCCCGAAGTCTGCCTCGATCTCGCCAAAGCCTTCGGCACTTATTTGGACGGGGGAAAAGTAGTAGTCGGCACCGATCCCAGACAGTCGTCCGAATTTATAAAGGGGATAATTTTCTCAGGCCTCCTCTCGACCGGCTGTAAAGTCGTCGACTTAGGTATTGCCCCGACACCGACCGTTGGCATTATGACAAGAGAGTTGGAAGCCGCGGGTGGTATAGTAGTCACCGCTTCCCACAATCCTCTCCCCTGGAACGGGCTCAAGTTCATGCGTGGCGACGGGATATTTCTCAATGAAGCCGAAGGAACGGAATTCCTCAAGATCTATAAGAGTAAACAATGGAAAACTGCCCCTGCCAGAGGAGTCAGCGTCAATAGAACCGGCCTCGACGTACATATTAAGAAGGTCCTCAAGGCGATCAACGCCGCCGCCGTCAAAAAAGCCAAGTTCAAAGTCGTCTACGACGGCTGTAACGGCGCGGGCTCAATAGCCATGGTCCGGTTTTTAGAAAAACTCGGCTGCCAGGTCTTTGCCGTCAACTGCAGTACCAAACTTCCCTTCCCTCATAATCCCGAGCCGGTCGCGGCTAACCTGGGCGAGCTGATGGAGCTGGTCAAGAGTAAAAACGCCGATATCGGCTTCGCGGTTGATTCGGACGCCGACCGGCTGGCCATCGTTTCCGATGAGGGCAAAGCCATCGGCGAAGAGCTGACGCTGGCGCTGGCTGTTAAATTTGTGCTCGGCGCCGGGCCGGCTATCGGCACCAAAAAACCGATCGTGGTAGTTAATCTCTCGACCAGCCGCGTCATCGACGACGTTTGCGAAGAGTCTGGGGCCCTCCTCATTCGCACTAAAGTCGGCGAGGTCAACGTGACCGAAGAGCTGAAAAATCTTAAAGGGCTGATCGGCGGCGAAGGCAACGGCGGCGTCATCTATCCCAAAGTCGGCTGGAACAGAGACAGCCTCTCCGGCGCCGGCCTTGTCCTAAGTCTTCTGGCCGAGTCGGGCAAGAAAGTTTCGCAGTTAGTGGCCGACCTGCCCCATTATGAGATGATCAAGACCAAAGTGGAGTGCGCCAGCCGGGACGAAGCCAACGATTTTATGGAAAAGACCAAAGCCGTCTTCAACGGCTACGACCTGATACTCACCGAAGGGGTCAAGGTCGTCCTGCCCGACAGCTGGATCCATATCCGGCCGTCCAATACGGAGCCGATCGTGAGGATAATCGCCGAGGCAAAAACTAAAGACCAGGCCGAGGAATTAATTAAGAAGGTCACTGCCTAGTTCGGCTGAGCGTTCCAAAAACGTCGTCCGCGGAATATCGAGGAATCTCGCCGTCACCCCCGCGTCCCCGCCGCTCTTTGCCAGCAGAGTTTTGTAAGCGAGTTTTTCGAGGAAAAGCCTGGCCTCTTCAAGTCCCAATTTCCCCTTCAAGCGGGCGTTGCCGATCGTCATCGCCAAAAGGGTCTTAAAATCAAGCGGCAGGTCTTTGATCTCCAGTATCTCGCCGGTCGCGGAGAGAACCCCCGCTTCGAGCAGCGAGGCCAGCTCATGATAATTGCCCGGAAATTCATAGAGGCCGAGAAGATAAGTCAGCTCCGAAGAGACCGCCCTGACTTTTTTACCGTGCAGGGTCGAGAACGCCGCGAGCTGTCGGCTGATCAGTTGAGGCAGATCAACCCGGCGGCTGCGCAAAGGCGGCACCTCGACTAGTGAATAATTTTTCACCAGGCCGGCCGGCAGCGACTTGGGGTCAAAGAGGCCGATCACGACCAGGATCTCCGGATCGACTTTTTCCTTTTTCTCCTTAAAGAACTCAAAAATGCTCAGGCGAAAACTTTCTTCCAAACTTTCGATGTTGTCGAGATAAAGGGTGCCGCAGCGGTCTTCGTCGTTTTCCGCCGATTTGCTGGACTTGTCTTCGCCGACCGCTTCCTGAACGGCGGCCCAGAACGGCCCTTCCAGGTTTTCGCGCCGGAAATCGGCGAGATCGATCGCCCGGAACTGCCTTTTCTTCTTGAGGCCGCGCCGGTGGATGTGATCGGCGACGTCGCCTTTATCGATCCCCCGCTCGGCCGAAAGGACCAGGTTGCGGCGGCTCTGGAGGGCGGCGCTGATCGCCTCGTTCATTTTTTTCAGCTCCGGGCTTTCGCCCTGCAGCCAGGCGATGTCCGAAGCGGTCAGCTCTTCGGCCGCTACGATATTGCGCTCGACCGCGGCCAGCAGTTCTTTGACCGAGACCGGTTTTTTTAGGAAATCGGCCACGCCCATTTTGGTCGCCGTAACGGCCAGCGGTATGTCATTGGAGAGAGAGATCATGATGACTTTTGTAAAGGGGACCGCTAGATGGACCTGGCGGAAGACCTGCAGGCCGTCGAGTTTTTTAAGGTCGTAATCGATGATGAGAAGAGCGGGTTTCTTTTTGCGGATCGCCTCGGCCGCCTCGCCGGCCCCTTTGACCGTTTCCACGGCGTAATCGCTTAAGGCGGCTTTGACCGCCTGCTCGACCCGAGCATCATCCTCTATTAGTAGTATTGCCTTTTTCGCCATTCTTTTAATAAATCCTAGTCCCCAGTCCCTAGCCCCTGGTCCCTCGATTATACCAGTCCTTGACTGACGGGTAAAGTGACGGTAAACGTCGTCCCCCGCCCAACCTTGCTCTCCACATCGATAAAGCCCTTGTGGCCGTCGACGATACTGTGCGTGATGGTCAGGCCCAGGCCGGTGCCGCCGTATTTGGTGGTAAAGAACGGGTCGAACAGCTTCTTGATCATCTCCTCCGAGATGCCGTGACCGGTATCGGCAACCTGGACCCTGATCGTCTGGAGAATATCCTCCGTTTTTTTGCCGGGAAACGTCGAGACGATAATTTCGCCGCCCTCCGGCATCGCCTGCATCGCGTTGAGGATCAGGTTCGAAAAGACCTGGGAGATCTGTCCGTGGTCGGCCTCGATCTCGGGCAGCTCGGCGTAGTGCGTTAGAATCTTGATGCCGGAGCTTTTGGCCTGGTCGGTAAAATAGTTGACGTTCTCTTCCAGCACCGCTTCGATCTTTAACTTTTCAAACGTCGGCGCGGTCGAGCGGGCAAAGTCGAGCAGGCTCTCGACGATCCGGTCGATCCGGTCGATCTCCCGCGGCAGTATCTCCTCCAGCTTCTTGCGGTATTCGAGGTCGTCGATCTTGGTGGGCAGCAGCTGGGCAAAGA
>JAQUOB010000002.1:17056-23355 GCA_028717325.1 Candidatus Margulisiibacteriota bacterium | reverse complement strand
CGTCGATTAGACATAAATCCCTCGTCTTTTTTGTGATATAATTTATATATGAAGGATACCGACCTGGAAATACTGCGCCATTCCACCTCCCACGTGATGGCCCACGCCGTTCAGGAGCTTTTCCCAGGAGTGAAACTGGGTATCGGCCCGGCGATCGAGAACGGTTTCTACTATGATTTTGACCTGCCGCAGCAGATCACCCCTGAAGACCTCACCAAAATCGAAGAGAAGATGAAGGAGATCATTAAGAAAGAACACAAATTCGAGCGGAGCGAGATGGATAAGGCCAAGGCCATCGAGCTGTTCGAAGGGCGCGGTGAAAAGTATAAGGTTGAGCTGCTTCACGAGATTGAAGATAACAAGGTCACCATTTATAAGAGCGGCGATTTTGTCGACCTCTGTCGCGGACCTCACATCGAACACACCGGACACATCAAGGCCTTTAAACTGCTCTCCATCGCCGGCGCCTATTGGCACGGTATCGAGACCAACCCGATGATGCAGCGCATCTACGGTACGGTTTTCCCGACGCAAAAAGAGCTCGACCTGTACTTGAAGAACCTCGAGGAAGCCAAGAAACGCGACCATCGCAAACTCGGCCGAGAACTCGATCTCTTCTCGATCCACGAGGAAGCCGGCGCGGGCCTGGTCTACTGGCATCCTAAGGGAGCGCTCCTGCGCGGCGTGATCGAGGATTTCTTGAAGACCGAGAACCGGCGGCGGGGCTATGAGTTCGTCACCATCCCCCACCTCGGGAAGATCGATCTCTGGAACACCTCCGGCCACAGCAACTACTACCGCGAGAACATGTATTTCATGAAGATCGACGAGCAGGAATATGTCGTCAAGCCGATGAACTGCCCCGGCCACATCCTGATCTTTAAACGAAAAACGAGAAGCTACCGCGACCTGCCGATCAGGTATTTCGAGCTGGGCACCGTTTATCGCTATGAGAAGTCCGGCGTCCTGCACGGTTTATTGCGGGTGCGCGGCTTCACCCAGGACGACGCCCATATTTTCTGCCGCGAAGATCAGTTAGAAGCGGAAATTATCGATATTATCGATTTCATTTCTTTTGTCATGAAAGTTTTCGGTTTCGAGTTTAAAGTTAATCTCTCCACCCGCCCAGAAAAGTTCGCCGGCACGCCGGCCAACTGGGAGCGGGCCACCGCGGTGCTCGAAAAATCGTTAATGGACAGGAACCTGCCGTTTGAGATCGACCCCGGCGCCGGCGTTTTCTACGGGCCGAAGATAGACATTAAACTCAAAGATTCCATCGGCCGCGAATGGCAGGGGCCGACCGTCCAGGTTGATTTTAACCTGCCGCAACGCTTCGACCTGACTTATATCGATGAAAACGGCCAGGCCAAGACCCCGGTCATGGTCCACCGCGCTATCCTGGGCAGCCTGGAGCGATTTATTGGCGCGTTGATAGAAAACTACGGCGGCGCTTTCCCAGTCTGGCTGGCTCCCACCCAGGTCACCGTCCTGCCGATCTCAGAAAAATACCTTGATTACGCGGAAAAAGTGGCCAAAGAACTGAAAGAAAACGACGTGCGCGTCGAGGTTGACCGCCGCGGTGAAAAGATCGGCGCCAAGATCCGCGACGCCCAGATGCAAAAAATCCCCTATATGCTGATCGTTGGCGAAAAAGAGCAAACCGCGGGCACGGTCGCTATCAGGGAGAGAAGCCAGGGCGACCTGGGCGCCAAGCCGCTCCAGGATTTTCTTTTTGACCTCAAACCCGAAATGAGCTATAATATATCCAATGATGGGGGCTAAGGCTTATTAGGGACTATACGATAAACGAGCGGATCTGGGCGAAAGAGGTTCGGCTCATTGACGAAGAGAACAAACAGCTGGGCGTTGTCCCTACCCCCGAAGCGCTTAAGTTATCTCGCGAACGCGGACTCGACCTGGTCCTGATCGCGCCGGCTTCCAAGCCGCCCGTGGCGCGCATTGCCGACTACGGCAAGCTAAGATACGAGCTGCAGAAGAAAGAAAAAGAAGGGCGCCGATCTACTAAGAGCGGGATCACCAAAGAGATCAAGCTTTCACAGAAGATCGCGCAGCATGATTTTGATGTCAGGGTCGAAAAGACCAAAGAGCTGTTAGCCAAGGGCTTTAAGGTCAAGATCAACATCATGTTCAGGGGCCGGGAAATGGCGCACAAGGACCTCGGTCACAAACTGCTGGCGCGCTTCCTGGAAGTGCTGGGCGATGCCGCCAAGATCGAGGCCCCACCCAAGATGGAAGGCCGGAATTTGAACATGTTACTGGGACCTAAAAAATAATATGCCAAAACAAAAGACAAGAAAAGCAGCCGCGAAAAGATTTATAATCAAAAAATCGGGCACGGTCATGCGCCGGCACGCCAAGCTGCGCCACCTGCTCGAATGGAAGTCAACGTCCCAGCGCCGGCGGCTGAAAAGGAAATCGGTCGTTTCGCCGTCCGACGCTCACAGAGTAAGACAAATGCTACCGGGAGGCGCGAATTAAATGGTTAGGGTTAAAAGAGGCTTCGTAGCCAGAAGAAAAAGGAAAAAGATATTAAAGCGTGCCAAGGGCTTCCGGATCACCGTCAGGACGCAGATTCGGCGGGCTAAAACAGCCGTTTTCAAAGCGAAGCGGCATGCCACCGTTGACCGCCGGCTCAAAAAAAGGACGATGCGCCGTCTCTGGACCACCAGGATCAACGCGGGCGCCCGCAGCCTGGGGATGAAATACAACGAACTGATCGCCAAACTGAAAAAAAGAAACGTTAAGCTCGACCGCAAGGTACTGGCCGATCTGGCCCTCAACGATTTTGCCGCCTTTACCAAGATCGTTGAATCCGTCAAAAATCAATGATCGAGATGCAGGTGGGCGGCCTCGGTTTTGATCCCCGGAATTTATCCCCGATAGTTCTGCTGCGCGACCAGGAGGAAATGAACTTCCTGCCCATCTGGATCGGCGTCTTTGAAGCCGCGGCGATCGCCATGGAACTGCAGGGCGTTCAGCCCCCGCGCCCGATGACGCACGACCTTTTAAAAAGCGCCATTGAAAGCCTGGGCGGCAAGCTCTCCCGGATCGTCATCAACGATGTCAAGGACGGGACCTTTTATGCGCTGGTTGATATCGAGCTGAAAGACGGCAAAACGATCAGCCTTGATGCCAGGCCGTCCGACGCGATCGCCCTGGCGGTGCGCGGACACGTGCCGGTTTTTGTTTCGGAGGTCGTCATGATGCAGGCCAAACTGGTCAATTCGGAAAAAGACGCGGAAGAAACCAAAAAATTCAAGGACTTTATCGAGAACCTGCGGCCCGAAGACTTCACCAAATACTACAAAAAAGATTAATTAAGACCTCGAGATCAGAAAGACCCCCAGGATGATCACTCCAATGCCGAGCCAGCGGATCAGAGTTACATTCTCGCGAAAAACGAAGAAAGAAAATAACGCCACCAAAACGTAGGCGACACTGACCATCGGGTAGACCAGGCTCAGCTGCATCCGAGAGAGAACGACGAGCCAAAAGACAGAAGAAAGGCCGAAACAGACAAAACCGATAAAGACCCAGGGGTTAAGGAACATGGGGATCACATTAGCCAACAGCTGGCTGACAGGAAAAGTGCCGAACGACATCATGCCCCGCTTCATCAACAATTGGCCCGCCACCGCCAAAAGGATCGAGATCGCCAAAAGTAAATAATTCATTGTTCTCCTATATTTCTGTCCAGAGCAAAGTTTTGAAAGGGACCGGTTTAAATTCAACTTTCAGGACAACTTTTGCCTGCCGGCAGACCCCAACTGAATAAAACCGGGGCTGATCTTTTTCCCGGACAGTCAAAAACGAACCGGAGGGCAGAAAGCCTTTCTCCCCCACCGCCGCCTGCCTCAACCACCGGCCGTCATCTTCAGGGTAATGCGGCAAATCCGTATACCACAAAGAGTTGTGGGCCAGTTTTGCTTTACCGGCTTCGATCCCCGCTTCGGCCAGCCAGAAAGCCTGTTCGCGCTGGCTGATCAATTCGGCGGTCGCGTAGCTATTATAAACTATTTTTGACAGAATTACAGCCAGCGACATCAAGGTCGCGGATAAGACAATAACCAGGACCAGGGTCACGCCACGCCTGTTTCTCATTAATTATTTCTCCCGCCGGCCAGATAAACAAAACGGCCGATAGAAACCTCCGCGAGCCCAGCGGCCGGATAATCGAACGAAAGTCTGGCAATCTCTCCGTCCGAGGTTAGGTAGGCAGAGCCGCCGTTCTTTTTTCTTCTGATCTTATTCTCGACCAGCCGGTAGCTCACGACGTCGGGGCCGACTTTGATAAAAATTTCTTGAGAGGTGGAGCCGGAGAGGATCGAGCCCGAACGGATCTCCCGGCCAAGGCGCTCGGCAGTTATATTTTCGATCTGGAGCTTCTGTGCGCTGCCCGCGATCTTTCTCCAGGCCCTCAACCCCGTCCCGAACGAATAAAATACACTGCCGGCCAAGGCCGCCATCAGCGTTAGAGCGATGACCAATTCAACGAGGGTGAACCCGCGGCCGGCCTGTTTCATTGATATTTGCTCCGCAAAGTATATAACTTGCCGGTCTGGACCAGGCAGAGATCGGACGAGAGTATAATAATTTTTGTGCCGCCGGCCAAGAGAAGCTGATCGAAAGGCAGACGGCGAAGCTTTTCCATTTCACTGCGCGATTCATACAGCCGTCGGGAGCTGTTTTCTAATTTTACGACGTAATCTTTGGCAACTCTCAAGAGATAGCCAAAGCAAGCCAGGCCCGCCATAAATAAGGCGCCGGCGATCAGGACCTCAACCAGTGTGAAGCCTCGCCTATTCACTTCTGACCCTCCCGGCCGAAGAAACGATGACCCGGCGGCCGGCGCCGGTCCGGCCCGTAAGCCAAGCCGTGCCCGAGCCGCCCGGTGAAGGATTGCCCGTTCTTGAAAATTGGAATTGACGGTTGCCGCCTAAAGTCAGGCCCGGAAACGAGACAGATGAAGCGTCATAGACCCTCTCTTCATTTAAGCAGATGGCTTTGATCTGTGTCGTCCGAAGATCGGAAACCAGTTGGGTGGCACCCGTCTCCAAAAAAATCCGTTCCTTAAAGTTCGCCAGAGTGGGAAAAGCAAGTAAAACAATTACTCCAATAATGCCGGTAACGACCGATAATTCGATTAATGTAAATCCGTTCTTTCTCCGTCCCATGTCCTTCTGCCCCCTTCCCCTGCTGCCTATCCACCTATCTACCTAACAACCCTACTCCGCTTCCACCACCAGATTATCGATCAAACGGGTCTTGCCGATATAAGCCGCCAGCGCGAATAAAACCTTGCCCTTGATCGATTTCACTTCCTGCAGTGTCCGGGGATCGGCCGCCAAAAGATAGTCCAGCCGCACCACCGGCTCGCTGCCGATCAGCGAGCGCAGGCGAAAGAGCAGCTTGTTGACGTCTCGCTCACCCGACTGGATCTCCCGCTGCGCCAGGCTGAGCGCCTTATAAAGAATGGCCGCCGATTTCCTTTCCTTCTGATTTAGATAAGCGTTGCGCGAGCTCATGGCCAGGCCGTCGAACTCCCGCACGGTCGGCAAAGAAACTACCTCGATCGGGAAATTAAGGTCGGCCGCCATCTGCCTGATGATCAGCTGCTGCTGATAATCCTTTTCGCCGAAAAAAGCGACGTCGGGGTTCACGATATTGAAGAGCTTGGTCACGATGGTCGCCACACCGCGGAAATGGGCCGGCCGCGAGCGGCCGCACATTTTTTTGGACAGGACGTCCACTTCAACAAAGGTCTTGAAACCATCGGGGAACAGCTTATCGGCCGGCGGCAGGAACAAAACATCGATCGCGAAGTTTTTCAGCAGTTTTTTGTCCCGGCCGGTGTTCCGCGGATAGCCGGTAAAGTCCTCGTTCGGCGCGAACTGGATGGGATTGACAAAGATACTGACCACCACGATATCGCTTTTCTTTTTCGCTTCTTCGACCAGGGAAAGATGGCCTTCGTGGAGCGCGCCCATGGTCGGGACAAAGCCGACACGCTTGCCGTGCGATTTGGCTTTCAGGGAATAAAGGTACATTTCCCTGGGATTTTTGATCTCGCGCATTTACCTGACCATCCAGTAGCGCGCAATCAGCCAGAGAATGGCGGCCAGTACCAGGGCCGAAAACTTCAGGCCGATATTCCGGGTCAAGAACTCCTTGAACATCTTCTACTCCTTCGGGACGTCCGGGTTATTCTCGTCTTTGGGCTTGGCTTTCTCCGTGCCGGGCCGCTGCCAGGTCGCGAAATCGCATTTAGGATAATTGAT
>JAQUOB010000002.1:0-16956 GCA_028717325.1 Candidatus Margulisiibacteriota bacterium | reverse complement strand
GGCTCGGTAAAGTGCTGGGCCGGTTTGACCTCAAGCATTTTCAGCTTATCTTTTTCTGTCAGCTCCGGCAGGAGCGCCTCGCCGTTCTCATCGACGGCCGTTTCGTCGCTGCTTTCTTCGTAAAGTTTTAAGAAGCCTTCGAATTTTACGACCGAGCCCGTGGCGCGCAAGATATATTCGCCCGCCGCGATATCGACCGAGGTTTGATCAAAGACCGCCGCCATCATCTGGCAGGCCACAAACCTTTTCCAGATCAATTCGTAGAGGCGGAACTCGTCGTTCGGCAGGCTGCCCTTGACCTTGTCCGGGGAGCGCAGCACCGAAGTCGGCCGGATCGCCTCGTGCGCGTCCTGGGCCTGTTTCTTTTTCTTATATTTGATGGGGGTCGGGGGCAGAAAATCGGCGCCAAAGCTTGAAGCAATATATTTCCTGACTTCGATTTCCGCTTCGTTGGCAATGCGAACAGAATCGGTTCGCATGTATGTGATCAAGCCGACCCGGTCTTCCCCCTCAATTTCTTCGCCCTCATAAAGCTTCTGGGCCAGGACCATGGTTTTTTTGGCGGAAAAGCCGAGCTTCCTGGCGGCCTCCTGCTGCAGGGTGCTGGTAATGAACGGCGGGGCGGGATATCTCTTCTGCTCTTTTTTTCTTACCTCTTTAACAAGATACGAGGCCTGGTTGAGTTCCTCGACTATTTTTTTCGCTTCGGCTTCGGAACCTATGACCTGCCCTTTTTCTTTCGGCCGGACGCCTAGAGCGGTTTCCCCTTTGGCCGCCAGCCTGGCCGTGAATTCAGCCCCGTTGGAAAGCCGGGCAAAAATATCCCAGTATTCTTCCGATTTGAATTTGCCGATCGCTTCTTCCCGCTCGCAGATCAACCGGACAGCCACGGACTGGACCCGCCCAGCGGACAACCCCTTCATCACTTTTTTCCAGAGCAGAGGGCTCAACTTGTAGCCGACTAGCCGGTCGAGGATCCGGCGCGCCTGTTGGGCATCCACCCTGCCCATATCGATCTCGCGCGGATGTTTGACCGCCGAAGTCACCGCTTCTTTGGTGATCTCATGGAATTCGATCCTTTTAATTTTCCCATCGGCCCCCAGCAGAGCGCCGAGGTGCCAGGCGATCGCCTCTCCTTCACGGTCCGGATCGGGCGCCAGATAAATTACCTTCGCTTTCTTGGCCGCGTCCTGCAGTTCCTTGATGATCTTTTCTTTACCCTTGATGATCTGGTAGGTCGGCTCGAAATCTTTTTCGATCTTGACCCCCAGCTTTTTGGCCGGCAGGTCGCGCACGTGCCCGCCGCTGGCTTTGACCGTAAACTCCTTGCCCAGGAACTTTTCCAGCGTCCTGGCCTTAGCCGGAGATTCAACTATTACAAGATTTTTAGCCAAATTATTTACTCCTCTAAAACTTATCTTAACAGACCTCGCGTAATTATGTCAAATATCAGCAATTTTATTGCCACGCTCAAGAAAAATAAAATGACGAAGTTTCGCCTGTCTGCCGGCCGGCAGGCCAGGTTAGCGGCCAAATCTCTTTCTTAACTCTTCTTCAGTTAGCCTGACCATGGTCGGCCGGCCGTGGGGACAGGTCAGAGGATTCTGCGTGGCAAAGAGGTCTCTGATCAGCTGGCTCATCTCGCCCTGTGTCAATTTATCGCCGGCTTTGACCGCGCTATGGCAGGCGACATATTTTCGGATGTTTTCCTGCCGAATTTCAATTTGGACGCTCCTGTCCGCATCCCGAAGATCAGAGATGATATCCAAAATCAACTGCCGGGCCGGGATCTTTGACGAAACGGAAGGGACCGAGCGCAAGAGAAAACTGTTGCTGCCGAAATCATTAAGCTCAAAACCCAGAAAATTCAAATGATCAAGATTGCTTTTTAGAACAGCCGACTCTGCCTGACTTAGTTCGATCGTTTCCGGCACCAGCAGGGTTTGCGACTCCCGACTCCTGACTCCTGGCTCTCGACTCAATTGATCATAAAGTATCCGCTCATGCGCCGCGTGCTGGTCGATCAAAACCAACTCTTCGCCGTCGGTGGCTATTATATATGTAAGCTTGAGCTGGTAGATCGGGTACAGAGGCTGAGTGCCCGAAATTTGCATTTCGATCTCCTGCCCCGCGACATGCGAATCGTGACTCGCGACCGAAAAGAATGGCTCCATCATTTCCGGCTTCCAGTCCGATCCTCCTGATACTCTGATATCCTGATACTCACTGCCTGATATTCTGGTCTTCTGATCTCCTAATGCCCCCTTCACCGCTTCCCTCACCCCATCCATCACTTCCTGGTTATTAACGAACTTAATTTCGCGCTTGGTCGGATGCACATTCACGTCCACGCGCTTGGGATCGATATCGATAAACAGGATGCCGACCGGGTAGCGATTGTTCGGTATCAGGGTCCGGTAAGCTTCTTCCAAGGCGCGGTTGAGAAGAAAGTTCTTGATGTATCTTTTATTCACAAAAAAAGTTTCGTAGTTCTTGTCGAGCCGGCTCAGCGTCGGCCGGCTGACCAGGCCAAAGATCCGGCCGTGCGGGAATTCTTGGTCCAGTTCGATCAGCTCCCTCAATAAGCCCGCCCCGTAGATAGCGAGGACGGCATCGGTCAGCCGCCCCGTGCCGGGGGATGAAATTAGCGGCTTGCCATCCGCAATAAAACGGAAGGCTATCTGCGGATTGGCCAGGACATATTTGGCGATCACGTCGCCGATGTGTCCCGCTTCGGTCGAGTCGGCTTTTAAAAATTTTTTTCTGGCCGGCGTATTGTAAAAAAGGTCTTTGACGGTCACGGTCAGGCCGGCGCCCGCAGGATTGGGCTCCAGTTTCATTCTGGAGACGCTGGCGATCGACGGCAGGGCCTCGCCGCGGAAACCTAACGTCTTGATATTGAACAGGTCATCCAGGACGCTCAATTTTGATGTGGAGTGCCGCTGCAGCGCCAGTTCGATCTCTGCCAAGCTCAGGCCGCTGCCGTTATCGGAAACCCGCATCAGCTTTTTGCCGGCGTCCTGGATTTCGATGATAATTTGTGTCGCCCCGGCGTCAATGGAATTTTCGACCAATTCTTTGATCACTGAAGCCGGCCGCTCAACCACTTCGCCGGCGGCGATCTTATTGACCAGGTCTTCGGGCAGGACGTGTATCTTAGCTGACATGAGAGGACAACTCTTTTGGCACGCGAACCGGTTTAAAGGCCTTAATATCCAATGCGCAGGCGGTGATCGCTGCCGAAACCAGGACTTTGTCTTTTCTTAAAGCCGATTGTTTAAAAACCACCCTGGCCGGAGTAACGCTTTCGATCTCGGTCACTATCGTTATCTCATCATCATAAAAAGCCGGCGATCTATAATCACATTCGGCTTTAATTATGGCGAAGACGATCCCCTGCTTTTCTTTCATGGCCTTTAAAGAAACTCCCATCTGGCGCAGCAGTTCGGTCCTGCCCCGTTCGAAGAAACCGAGGTAGTTGGCGTAATAAACGACCCCTTCGGCGTCGGTATCCTGGTAAATAACTCTATGCGTAAACTGGTGTTTCATCTCAATTCTTTAAGCAGCGGCTCAAAACCCGGGAAAGATGTCTCAATGCATTCCGTGTTTTCGATCGTCGTTTCCCCTTCGGCCACCAGCCCGGCGATCGCCATGGCCATGGCGATTCGGTGGTCACCGTAGCTTTGAAGTATCGCTCCCTTTAACTTCGTCGGGCCTTCGATCCGCAAGCCGTCCTCAAGCTCTTCGATCTTGGCGCCCAGTTTGCGCAATTCGGAAGCTATGGTTTTGATCCGATCGCTTTCCTTGATCCTCAACTCTTTGGCCCCGCGAATTTCGGTCACACCTTCAGCTTGAGTGGCCGCGACCGCGATGACCGGTATCTCATCAATAATTCTCGGGATTATCTCCCCGTTCAACTCCACACTACGCAACTCCGAACTCCGAACTATTATATCCGCCCTGGGTTCTGCCGACAGGACCCGCTCCCGCGGGATCTCGATCGCCGCCCCCATCCGATGAAGGACGTCGATGATCCCCGTGCGGGTCGGGTTGAGGCCGACGTTTAATAAATGGAGCTCGGAATCGGGAGTCAGGAGCGCGGCAACCAGGAAAAATGCGGCCGAGGAAATATCGCCGGGGATGTCGATCTCGGCACCCGCGAACTCGCAATTGCCGACAATGGAGGCACGCTCCCCGGCGCGGTCGAAACCGGCACCAAAATGCTCGAGCAGCCGTTCGGTGTGGTCGCGCGACGGCATACGTTCGATCACACAGGTCTTACCATCGGCAAAAAGGCCCGCCAAAAGCACCGCCGATTTAACCTGCGCCGAAGCGACGGGCAATTCGTATTCGATCGGCTTGAGGTTGCCGCCGATGATCTTGAGAGGGGCGTAGATCTCGTTATTCTTGAGAACGCCTTCGATGCTGGCACCCATCAGCCGCAGCGGTTTGGCGATCCGCCCCATCGGCCGTTTTTCAATTGATTCGTCGCCGGTTATTTTGACTTCGAAGTTTTGGCCGGCTATTATTCCCGAAGCCAGCCTGATCGTCGTGCCGGAGTTGCCCACGTTCAACATCTTATTGGGAGCTTTTAAACCTTTTAAACCCTTTCCTCTTACCTCACACCTCATACCCTTTACTTTTATCTCAATCCCCATTCTCCTAAAACATTCGACCGTCGCCAAACAATCGGCGCTCGGCAGGAAATTATTGACGACCGTTTCGCCTCTGGCCACGGCGCCCAGCATAACGGCCCGGTGGGAGATCGATTTGTCGCCCGGAATGCCTATCTGCCCTTTGAGACTCTTGGTTTTATGGATATGGAGAGACTTCATGACTATAGAAAAAGTATATCATTTAAGGTCGAATATTTCTAATTTAACCGCGGTTTATCGATGAAAGCGTATTCCCCCGGCTTCAGGCCGCCGAGTTTTAGGGGGCCGATCGCCACCCTGACCAGGCGAAGACACGGATGCCCAACCGCCGCCGTCATTTTCCGCACCTGACGGTTCATCCCTTCGCAAATAACGATCTCCAGCCAGGCGGTTGGCACGTTCTTTCTGAAACGGATCGGTTTTGTCCTTGCCCAAACCTTTGGTTCGTCCGGTAATAATCTGACTTTAGCCGGCAGGGTCTGCCGGCCCGCGATCGTGACGCCCTTCTCCAGTTTTATCAGCGCTGTCCGGTCCGGTTTGCCTTCAACCTGAGCCCAGTAGGTTTTTGGCTGCTTGAATTTCGGCTCGCTTAGTAAGTGGTTCAGCCGTGAATCGTCGGTCAAGAACAACAGCCCCTCACTGTCATAATCGAGCCGGCCGACCGAATAAACCCCGGGGATATCAATGTAATCCTTCAAGGTCGGATGGCCCTGTGGATCGGTAAACTGGCAGAGCACACCATAGGGTTTGTTAAAAATAATATATCGAAACGTGGATTTCAAATGATTTAACCGAAAATTTGGTCGCGGAATTGCTTGGCTTTTTTCAGCTCTTCGCGGATCTTTTCGCCGTTGCCCTCTT
The DNA here is from genome assembly GCA_028717325.1 of Candidatus Margulisiibacteriota bacterium. Classification (GTDB taxonomy): domain Bacteria; phylum Margulisbacteria; class WOR-1; order O2-12-FULL-45-9; family XYB2-FULL-48-7; genus JAQUOB01. Next base: position 11,440 of record JAQUOB010000002.1, on the reverse strand, counting down.
TCACCAGCTTTTCAAGATTCGCCAGAGCTTTCTTGAAAGAACCGATCATTTTGAGAACGGCCTTCCTGTTGGTCGTAAACATATCGACGCCAAGGATGGGATCACCGGAGGCAACCCTGGTCGTATCACGAAAACCGGACGCCGCGGCTTTTGCCATCAAATCTTTCTCCGCTTCGACGGCGATTGAATTCACCAGCGCCGCGGCAACTGCCAGCGGCAGGTGGCTGATCCCCGCCACGACCAGATCGTGAGTTTTCGGGTCCATATCAACCACCGAACCACCCAACCACCCAACCACCTGGGCGACTTTATCGAACGCCTTCTGGCTGGTCTTTGAGGTTTTGGTCAAGATCCACGTTTTATTTTTAAACAGGTCGGCTTCGGCCGCATCAAGCTTGGTCGTTTCTTTGCCCGCCATGGGATGGCCGCCGACAAAGTAACTCCCCTTTGGCATTGCCTTTTCCGCCGCAGAAACTATTTCGTATTTTGAACTGCCCACGTCGGTCACGATCGCACCTTTTTTCAGGCCTTTGGAAATTTCGCTGATGACCGGCAGGATCAGATTGATCGGGGTGCAGACAAAAACCAGATCGGCGTCGACCACCCCTTTGACGTGGTCGGTCGTGCCTTCATCGATCGCCCCCAGCTCGATCGCTTGCCTGAGCGTTTCTTCCCGGCGGGGGATGCCGATGATTTTAAGGTCGGGAATTCCCGATCTCTTTAAACCCAAGCCGATCGAGCCGCCGATAAGGCCGAGGCCGATTATTGCTATTCTCATAGCAATATCTTATCGTAAATCAATTTAGCAAGCAAACAGAAATCCTGTATAATTGAAGTATGGACAAAGTCTTATGGAAACCGGGAACAATGCTCTATCCCGCCCCCCTCGCCCTTGTCTCCTGCGGCGACCGGCCGGACAACTTCAACATCATTACGATCGCCTGGGCCGGCACGATCTGCAGCGAGCCGCCGATGGCGTTCATCTCCGTCCGCCCGACCCGTTATTCCCATGAAATAATAAAGAAGTCGGGGGAGTTCGTTATTAATTTACCGAACGTCAAACTGGCTTTCGCTACCGATTACTGCGGGGTTAAGTCCGGGCGCGAGGTCAATAAGTTCAGTCAGCTGAAGCTGACGTCCCTGCCCGCCGAGCATGTCAAAGCTCCGTTGATCGGCGAATGCCCGATCAATATCGAGTGCAAAGTTACCGATATCCGGCCGTTGGGCTCTCATGACATGTTCCTGGCCAGGGTTTTGGGGATCTACGCCGATAAAAAATATATTGATAAGAAAACCGGGGCCCTTGACCTAAAAGCGGCCGACCTGATCTGTTATTCGCACGGCAAATATTACGCCCTGGGCAAACAGCTGGGGTTCTTTGGCTATTCGATCCAGAAGAAGAAACGCCGCTAGAACTTACCGCCAAACAACGAACCGAGCAAGGTGTGTCCTCCGGCTATTTTTAATTTCGATTTTTTCATTTCTCTTTCGTTATACCCCGCGATTCGCGATCCTTGGCTCGCGACCCGTGACGGATAGATGAGAAAAGGCACCGGATCGGCCGTGTGGGTCATCAGCCTGATCGGCGTGGGATGATCGGGCAAAACCATAATTTTGATTTTTAATTTTTGATTTTTGATTTTTAAAAGTATCGTGCCGACAACAAGACGGTCAAAATCCTCGATCGCTTTGATCTTATGCTTAACGTTCCCCTCATGCCCCGCTTCGTCCGGCGCTTCGACATGGATAAAGACGACGTCGTTAGTCGTTAAGGCCTTGAGGGCGTAGTCCGCTTTGCCCTTATAATTGGTATCTAGATAACCGGTCGCGCCGGGCACATTGATTATCTCCATACCGAGGATTTTGCCCAGGCCCTTGAGGAGGTGGACCGCGGTTATCACCGCCGCTTTTTTCCCGAATTTTTTGCGGAATGAAGACATTCGCGGCGACTTCCCCTGTCCCCAAGGCCAGATCATGGTCGCCTTGGTCTTCAAGCCGTGCAGAATAACTTCACTTTCGTTCATTAAACTGATCAGACACTCGGCGGCTTTACCCTTCGGCAGATAGTCATTGATCGGCCGGCCGGTGATGTCGTGCGGCGGCACGGTTTTGAGCTTTGCCAGGGATCCGCCGCGGTCGTCTTTCATGATCAAAAGATTGCGGTAGCTCAAACCGGGATAAAATCGCACGCTGCTTGTCCCGATCTTCTTATTAAGCAGCTCGAATATTTTCTTGGCCTGGGCGGTCGAGATGTGTCCGGCGGTAAAATCCTTCATCCGCCCGTTTTCGACGCTGACCAGGTTGCAGCGGAAGGCAACTTCGCCCGCGTTCAGTTTGATGTTAAGGCTGGCCGCCTCCAGCGGTCCGCGGCCGGAATAATATTTTTTTGGGTCATAGCCGAAGATGCTCATCGCCGCGACGTCGGAGCCCGGTTCCAGGCCTGAAGGAATGTTTCTCGTCCAGCCGCCAGCTCCGTTTTGGGCCAGCCAATCAAGGTTCGGCGTTTTAGCGGCTTCGAGGGGGGTTTTGCCGCCCAGCTCTTTGAGGGGGAGGTCCGACATGCCATCGCCGATCAGGACCAGATATTTGGTCATTTCTTTTTTTCGGGTTTAGCGATTTCTTCAAGCAGTTTATCAAGCTCTTTTTCGGGGATCGATATCCTGGGGCTCTCGATTTTTTGGGTTTTAACTTCGGGCGTTGAAATTATCTGTTCCTTAATGAAGGAGTCGACTTTGGGGGCGTTGTCTTGCAGTGCCGGATAACCCCAGGCGATCATGGCATTGGATAATTTGACAAAATACGCATTTTCCAGGGTTTTACGGGCCTCGCCGGAAATGAAAGAAGAATTAAGCGTCAGCCGGGCGGCGATGCCGAAAAAAATGATGATCAACAGGACAACGACCAGATTTTTTACGGTCCTAAGGATCCCGCCGGCATTTTTCAAAAGATAGAACAGGACAAAAGCAACAATAACGAGGTCGATAATATTTAACATCAGCCCCTGGCCAGTTCCTTTTTCATTTTTTTGAGTTTGGCGGTCAGCTCGGGATACTTGAGCGCCAGGATCTGCGCCGCCAAAATAGCGGCATTCTTCGCCCCGTCGATGGCCACGCTAGCCACCGGCACTCCGGACGGCATCTGGACTATCGAGAAGAGCGCGTCGTGGCCCGACAAGCCCTTTGAATGGATCGGGATGCCGATCACCGGCAGGGTCGTGTGGGCGGCGATCACTCCCGGCAGGGCGGCGGCCATGCCGGCCGCGGCAATGATCAGGTCGTATTTCTGTTCGGCGGTTTTGGCGTACTGTTCGACTTTTTTGGGGGTGCGGTGAGCCGAGGCAATGGTCACGTCGTAGCCAATGCCGAAGCTCTTGAGCTGTTTTTCAGCTTTTTCGATCACCGGCAGATCGGACTGGCTGCCTATTATGATACCGACTTTGGCTTTCATGGTTATGGCGTAACGGTCATGATCTTGGCGGCCTGCTCTGGGTAGCGCGCGCAGAACAGCAGTTCCGCTTTGGTCAACGGTTTCTGGGTGTGGACATTGGCGTAGCGGACGATCTCCAGTATTCGTTCGGCTTCCTTGTCGTCTTTAAACTCGACTTCCAGCTTCCCGTAAACATTACGGAAACCTTTGATGCCGCTGTATTCGCCGACCGTGATCAGACGGCCGGTCTCGACCAGCTCGGGTTCGCCGCGGCCAAGTTCTTCATAATCGTAAAGCTCGTAATTGCGGCGGTCCTTGAGCGCACCGTCGGCATGAATGCCCGATTCGTGGGCGAAAGCGTTGGGCCCAACCCCAACCTGATTAACAGGTATGGGGATCTGGAAAGCATAAGAAGCGTAATTGGCGATCTGCCAGGCCTTGTTCAATTTGATCTCCGGCGGGAACAACTCCTTATCGCGCAGGCCGCTGCTGTATTTGAGCGCCAAAAGGACGGAGAGGAGATCGGCGTTGCCCGCCCGCTCGCCAACCGCGTTGACGGTCGTATTAATGTAGGCGTCCTGACCGCCGTCCAGTGCACCTTTGGCGCCCAGGACCGAACAGGCGACCGCCATACCGAGGTCGTTGTGGCAGTGCAGTTCGATCGGCAGTTTGACTTCCTGGGCCAGGGTCTTGATCCGTTCATAAATGGTCTGCGGGTCGTCGGCTCCCAGCGTGTCGCAATAGCGCAGGCGTTTGGCGCCGTGTTCTTTGGCGGCGTTGCCGAACTTGATCAGGAACTCGATCTCGGTGCGGGAAGCATCTTCAGCGTTAACACCGATGGTCTCGGCACCCAATTTGTAAGCGGTATCGACCGCCTCGGTCATGTTCTTGATGATATCCCCTTCATCCATCTTGCCCATGAATTTTCCGGTCAGCATGACGCGGGAGGTCGACATGGACAAGTTCAGGTGTTTGATCTTGGGGACCATTTTGAAGGCGAGTTGAACGTCCCTTTTGATCGCCCGGGCCCAGCCCTCGAGCTTAATCGGGGCCAGCACTCCCATCTCCGCCAGTTCGAGATTAGTGTTGAGGTAGTTGGTTTCGTGCCGGGTGAACGGGAAACCGAACTCCGACTGGTAAACCCCCATCTCGTTAAGATACATATTGATGATGGTTTTTTCCAGTTTGGCCAGGCCGATACGGGCGGTCTGCACCCCATCCCGGTTGGTCACGTCTAAGATATATATTTTTGGCATACGTCCTCCCAGCTGTTTTATTATAACATCAGGCGGCCGTAACTGCAATTTAATGCGGAAAGTGCTATGATATCAAGCTTAGTGCTATGGCAAAAACCTCTTTTCTGGGTAGAATTAAAAGAATTTTTATTGGTGAAGCGAGGAATCCGCTCGATCAATCCGTTTTTCACAACATCTCGCTGATCGCCTTTTTTGCCTGGGTCGGACTGGGGGCGGACGGCATTTCGTCCTCCTGCTACGGCCCCGCGGAGGCCTTTATTGCTTTAGGGAAACATCCTTTTCTCGGTCTGATCGTCGCCCTGGCGACCGCCCTGACCATCTTAATAATCAGTGAGAGTTATTCACAGATCGTTGAATTGTTCCCGACCGGCGGCGGCGGCTACATTGTCGCCAGCAATCTGCTTTCTCCCAATATCGGCATGGTCTCCGGCTGTGCGCTTCTGGTCGACTATATTTTAACGATCACCCTCTCGATCGCCAGCGGGGCCGATGCGCTCTTTAGTTTTTTGCCGCCCGAATGGGTCGTCTTTAAACTCTGGTTCGCGGTCGCCGCCCTGGTCTTTCTGATCTTTTTGAACCTGCGTGGGGTTAGAGAATCTGTGATTGTTTTACTTCCTATCTTTTTGATCTTTATCGGAACTCATGCGATCGTTATCCTCTACGCGCTCGGCTCACACGTTTTTGGGTTGCCGGAAGTCGTGCGCTCGACTGTCGTTGACATAAAATCCTCGATTTCCGAAGTCGGTTTTTTCGGCATGTTCTTTCTGATCATGCGCGCTTACAGCATGGGGGCCGGAACCTATACCGGGATCGAAGCGGTCAGCAACGGTCTGCCGATCTTGAGAGAACCCAAGGTAAAAACCGCCCGACAAACCATGACCTATATGGTTATCTCCCTGGCTTCAATCGTCCTCGGCCTGATGTTCGCCTATGCGCTCTATAACGTGCAGCCGGAATTTGGCAAAACGCTGAATGCCGTTTTGTTCAATAAGGTGGTCGTCAGCTGGGGCATCTACGGACTGATCTTCGTTTTGATCACACTGGTCTCCGAAGCCGCCATTCTTTTCGTCGCCGCCCAGGCCGGCTTTCTCGACGGGCCACGGGTGCTGGCCAGCATGGCTGCCGATCATTGGATCCCTAAAAGGTTTGCTCTTTTGTCCGATCGTCTCGTGACCATGAACGGCATTCTAATAATGGGGATCGGTGCGCTGATCCTGATGGTTGTGACCAACGGTTCGGTCGGTTATCTGATCGTTCTTTACAGCATCAACGTATTCATCACTTTCTGCCTGTCTCAACTCGGCATGGTCAGGCATTGGTGGAATTCTCGAACTACGGTGCGAAGATGGTTCGGCAAATTCATGATCAATGGTGTGGGCTTAGCCTTGACCAGTTTTATTCTTCTTTCCGTGGTAATTATTAAATTCCATGAGGGCGGCTGGATAACGCTGGTGATCACCGGCACTTTGGTCGTTTTACTGTTCATTATTAAAGCCAACTATGACATACACAGTATTCAGATCAAGAAACTTGAACCGCTGGTGGATGAAGTTGAATCATCGCAGCCGGTCAAGCAGATACCGGTCCAAAGCACAAAGGACGCGAAGTTCGATCCCAACGACAAGACCGCGGTCATCCTGGTCAAGGACTTCACCGGCATCGGGCTCAAAACTATTTTTGCCATCTTCCATTCCTTCGGCCCCGTCTTCAAGAATTTCGTTTTTGTCCAGGTCGGCCTGATCGACGCGGCGGCGCTCCGGGGCAGCGCCGATGTCGACAAAGTCAAAAAGAAAGTCCAGAACGAGGTCGGCCGCTACGTCAATCTGATGAGGCGTCACGGCTATCATGCCGAAGGGATCAGCCTTTTCGGTATCGATACGGTCGAGGAAGTTTCCGCGGCTGCCCATAAATTAAAAGAAACCTATCCCCACTCCACTTTCTTCGGCGGCCAGATCGTCTTTCCCAAGAATTCGCTGATGCCCAAACTGCTCCACAACTACACCCTGTTCGCCGTGCAGGAGCGCCTGCACAAAGAGGGTATTCCGTTGTTCATCCTGCCGATCGATCCTTCGCCGAATGTGATATACTAAATAAAATATGCGCAAAATAGTCGGCATTATCGGTTATCCCTTAGGCCACAGCGTTTCCCCGGCCATGCACAACGCGGCTTTTAAGGAACTCGGCCTTGACTATGAATACATCCCCTTCGAAGTCGAGCCGGCGGACCTGAAAGAGGCCCTGCCCGGACTGCGCGCGCTCCACATCGCGGGTTTTAACGTGACTATCCCGCACAAAGAAACGATCGTCCCTCTGCTCGATGACGTGACCAAGCTCGCCCGCACGATCGGCGCCGTCAACACGGTCGTCAATCAGGACGGCGAACTGGTCGGCTATAACACCGACGGCCCCGGCTTTATCGAATCGCTGAAAGAAGATGCCGGCTTTGACCCGAAAGGGAAAAAGGCGGTGGTGTTGGGTGCGGGCGGGGCCAGCCGCGCCGTTTCCACGATGCTGGCCGAAGTCGAAGTTGCTTCATTATATATTTCCGATATTTTTGAAGACAAAGCCAAAGACCTGGCGGAATATGTCAACGGCCTATCCAAAACCAAATGCGGCTGGTCAAAGATCGACAGTCTCTCCCTCAAGTCGGAGATCGCGGCGGCCGATCTCTTGGTCAACGCGACGCCGATCGGCATGCACCCCGCCGTTGATAAAAGTCCCCTGCCCGATAAGATAAAATTACCCAAATCCCTGCTCGTCTACGATCTTGTTTATAATCCGGCCGAGACCAAACTGCTGAAAGCCGCTAGAGTCGCCGGTTGCAAAACTGTTTCCGGCCTGGGCATGCTGGTCAGACAAGGCGCCTTATCTTTCACGATCTTCACCGGCGAAGAAGCCCCGGTTGAGACGATGTGGGCCGCCGCTCAAAAAGCTCTGCGCTGACGAAATTCCGCCCTTTGTCTGCCCCTTAAGCGTGGCAATGAAATTGCTGAAATTATTACATGGAAAGCAATGGCATCGTTTCCCTGCTTGACGAAATCCTGGCCCAGGCGGTTGAACTTCACGCTTCGGACATCCATCTCGAGCCGCGGGAAGATTATGTCCGTGTCCGCTACCGGGTCGACGGCCTGCTGCAGGAAAGCGCCCCGGTCCACAAGGGAAAACAAGCCGCGCTGATCTCCCGCGTTAAGGTCATGGTCAATCTTGACATCGCGGAAAGCCGCCTGCCCCAGGACGGCCGCAGCGATCTGAAGATCGGCAAAAACCAGTTCGACCTGCGGGTCTCGACCATTCCGACCATTCACGGCGAAAAGATCGTCCTGCGCCTGCTCAATCGCCGCCACGTTCACCTGAATCTCGAGGAACTCGGCCTGACCAAAGAATCGCTTTTACTCTATGAGAAAATCATTGAGAAAAAAAGCGGGATCGTCCTGGTCACCGGGCCGACCGGCTCGGGCAAAACGACCACCCTCTACGCCACCCTCTCGCAGTTAAATTCGAAAGAAGTGAACATCATGACGGTCGAAGACCCGATCGAATACCAGCTGCCCGGCATCAACCAGATCCAGGTCAACGCCAAATCCGGCTTAACCTTCGCGCGCGGCCTGCGCAGTATCCTGCGCCAGGATCCCGATATTATTATGATCGGCGAGATCAGGGATCTCGAAACTGCCAGGATCGCGATCCAATCGGCGCTGACCGGCCATCTGGTTTTTTCGACGCTCCACACCAATGACGCACCCTCGGCCGCGACGCGCCTGATGGAAATGGGAATAGAAAAATACCTGGTTGAGGCGACCGTCATCGGCGTGGTTGCCCAGCGGCTGATAAGAAAAATTGCTCCGGAGGGCTATAAAGGCAGAACGGGTATATATGAAGTTATGGCCGGCTGCGCTCCGTCCGCCGGCATGAGAACGCTAAAACAAGACGCCGCTTTGAAGGTCGAGCGAGGCGTTACTTCCCGGGAGGAAATTGGCCGGGTTCTCCCGCTGGAAGATTAAAAAGATCAGCCGCCATTCTTCTTATTATTTGAAACAGGTTGCTGATGGCCGATTTGGTGTTCAGGCGGCTGCAGCCGTTACAACCGTGGAACTTGGTTCGAGGAGAACAGCACGTCTTCGTGGTGTCATAGAGACAACGCGGACTGGGGCTTCTCAACTGGGCCCGCTCAAGCTGACTGGCGCTGCTCATTTCTTCAATTCGAAAATCCATCTCCCTTATTTATCGATTTTTCTTTTGCAAAATTGCAGGCGACTTTAGAAATTACTCTATCCTTGCTATACTTTAGCCATGATAATTTTGCGGGTTATACACACCGGCTTTCTTTTTCTGCTGGTTTTCATCAGCTATTTCGTGGGGCTCGTCATCACTTTTTGCTTTCTCCCTTTCGTCAGGCCAAAAACCCGCCTCTTCCAGGCTGCCGCTCACTACTGGTCGAGATTTATCGCCTTCTTTTCGGGCATGAAAGTAGAAACGTTTGGCCTGCAAAATATTCCGCCCAATAAACCGTTGATCCTCGTCGCCAATCATCAGGGCGCGGCGGACATCCCGATCCTCCTGGGCTATTTGCCGGTCTATTTCCGCTTTGCCATCAAAAAAGAGCTGTTCAAGGTCCCGATTTTCGGTTGGTACCTGCGCCAGGCCGGTTATTTTTCGATCGATCGGGAGGCCGTCCTCTCCGCTTACAAGACCCTGGAAAAAATAGTGGAGATACTAAAGTCGGGCGAATCGGTCATGGTCTTTCCGGAGGGGACGCGCAGCCGCGACGGCTCGCTCGGCAAGTTTAAGCGGGGCAGTCTGATGGCGGCGTTGAAATCCGGGGCGCCGGTAATCCCGATCGCCATCTCAGGCAGTTATAACATCATGCCGAGAGGGACTTATTTAGTTAACCCCAGCCGGGTCAGGCTCTCCGTCGGCCAGCCGATCTATATAAAAGACGAAAAAGAGTACGACGAAAAAGTCGAAGAAGTCAGAGAGACTATTGCAAGGCTGCTGTCAGCGCATCCTTGATCGAAGCGGCTCCGGCCAGCTTTATTTTTGCTTTCTTTAGCTCTTTCACGTTCGCGGCGGGCAGATAAACTGTTTTAAAGCCTAACTTTTCCGCTTCCCTGACCCTTTGTTCGATGTGGTTGACCGAGCGCAGTTCTCCCGCCAAGCCGATCTCACCGATCGCCATCGCCCCGTGATCGATCAGCTTGTTTTTATAACCCGAAGCGATCGCCAGGGCGATCGGCAGATCGATAGCCGGCTCGACCGTGCGGACGCCGCCGGCGGCGTTGACGTAGACGTCCATCGAAGACAATTTAAAACCCAGGTGCCGCTCCAGCACGGCAATAATGATAGAAACCCGATTGTAGTCGACCCCCGTCGCCTTCCTGATCGGATAAGCCATTTTGGTCGGCGCGACCAGGGCTTGAATTTCTACGAGCAGAGGGCGCGTCCCTTCGATCGCCGCCGTGATGACCGAGCCGGGCGAAGCTTCCGCCCGTTCCGACAGAAACAGTTCCGATGGATTGGCGACTTCGGCCAGCCCGTTCTCCTTCATTTCGAAGATGCCGACTTCCTGCGTCGAGCCGAAGCGGTTTTTGGTCGCACGCAGCAGCCGGTATTGTTTGTGTTGTTCGCCTTCAAAATAGAGGACAGTGTCAACCACGTGCTCCAGCACGCGCGGGCCGGCGACCGTCCCTTCTTTGGTCGCGTGGCCGACGATAAAGATCGGGATGCCGGTCGTCTTGGCGATCCTGACGAGGTAAGCGGCGCACTCCCGGACCTGCGCGACGGAGCTGGCCGCCGAGGCAACATCTTCGCGAAACAGCGTCTGGATCGAATCGATGACGACAAAACTCGGCTTGACCTCGTTAATTGAATTTTCTATCGCAAAGAGATTGGTTTCCGGCAAAAGGATCAAATTTTTAGAGAGCGTCCCTAACCGTTCCGCCCGCAGGCGTATCTGTTTAACCGATTCCTCGCCGGAAACGTAGAGCACTCTGGACTTTTTAGCCAGGGCCTCGGCCGTTTGCAGCATCATGGTCGATTTGCCGATGCCGGGCTCGCCGGCCACCAGAACAGCCGAGCCGGCCACCACTCCACCGCCCAACACCCGATCCAGTTCCGCCAGGCCGGTCGGCATTCTTTCTTCAACCCGGAAATCAACATCCGTGATCGCGATCGGTTTTTCCTGTTTCTGATTTTGGATCTGGTGTTTGTTTTGAAGTTTGAAACTTGAAGTTTGAAGTTCTTCCGTCAGTGTGTTCCATTCCCCGCATGAAGCGCACTGCCCGGACCAGCGGGGAAAGTCCTGGCCACAGGCCTGGCAGACAAATTTTGTTTCGGGCTTAGGCATGGGGATCGCTACCTTGAGGCGTCCTGAAGTTTTTTCTGGGGCTTCGCTTCGGGCACTATATCCTTGATCTTGCGCGGCTTACCGGCAAAGACGAACTCATCTTTCTTGATGTCGCCCTTGATCTCCGTGCCGTAGACAAACTTGCCGCGCAGGACCTGGTCGGAAAGGGGGTCTTCGATATATTCTTCGATCGCGCGGCGCAGCGGCCGGGCGCCGAATTTGGGATCATAGCTCTTGCCGACCAGATATTTTTTCGCCTTCGCGGTCAGGGTCAGCAGGAAGCCCTTCTCCTCCAGGCGCTCGTTGACGTCCCGGATCATGATGTCGACTATGGTCTCCAGGTCTTCTTTGGAGAGAGGACGGAAAACGATCGCTTCATCCACCCGGTTGAGGAACTCCGGCCGGAAGCTTTTCT
>JAQUOB010000001.1 GCA_028717325.1 Candidatus Margulisiibacteriota bacterium | reverse complement strand
TCTTAAAGATCAAACTGGACAAAAAGATCGCCGATTGCCTCTACACCTCGATCATCACCGACACCGGCAATTTTCGCTACGACAACACGACGGCAAAAACTTTCCTGATCGCGGCCGAACTGATCAAGGCCGGCGTCAATACCCACGAGCTGACGACCCATATTTACGATAATAAATCGGTCCCGGCGGTCAGGATCTCCGGGTTAGCGCTGTCGAACATCAAATTTTCCGATGACAGAAAGATCGGCTGGGCGGTCGTGACCGAAGAGATGATGGAAGAAGCCGGCGCCCGGTCGGAAGACGTGGTCGGCATCGTCGACTCGGTCCGCTCGATCGAAGGGGTGGAAGTGGCGATCTTCTTCCGGGAAGAGAAGGGCCGCGTCAAGATCAACTTCCGCTCCAAGGAACGGGTCAATGTTTCGGAGATCGCGCGGCGGTTCGGCGGTGGCGGTCACCTCAAAGCGGCCGGCGCCGTGATCGACGGCCGGATCGAAGAAGTGGAGCATCTTGTTATTCGCGATGTCATAAAGCATATGAAAGCTTTAAAGTTCCTGGTGTAACATGGACGGCATAATCATCGTCAATAAACCCAAAGGCTGGACCTCTTTCGATGTGGTAGCCAAGATCAGGAACCTGACCAGGGTGAAAAAAGTCGGCCACTCCGGCACGCTCGATCCCATGGCCACCGGCGTCCTGCCCGTCTTCCTCGGCAAAGCCACCAAATCGATCCAATACTTTCTCAACGGCGACAAGGGGTACAATGGGGAGATGGTCCTTGGCGTAAGAACAGATACCGGAGATGCTGAAGGTAAAATCCAAACTTCAAACCTCCAACCTCAAAACAAACTTCAAATCCCAATTTCTAAATCACAAATTGAGGCAATATTTACCAAATATACCGGAGAGATCGAGCAGGTGCCGCCGATGTATTCGGCGGTTAAGATCAAAGGCAAGAAGCTGTATGAGTTAGCCCGGCAGGGGATCGAGGTTAAAAGACAACCGCGAAAGATCAATATTTACGAATTACGCCTGACGCAAAACGAAACGCCCCTCGCAACCGCCAACCGCTTTATGTTCTCCGTGCTCTGCTCCAAAGGCACTTATATCCGCCAGCTGGTCATGGATATAGGTGACGAATTGGGCTGTGGCGCGCACCTCTGTGCACTTGAGCGGTTCTATGCGCATCCTTTTCATGTTTCCCAGGCGCTTGACATGGAGACAATCGTCACGCTGGCCAAGGCCGACATCTTGTCGACGGTAATACTTTCTCCTGAAGAGATCCTGGATATCAAGGGGCAGGGTGGTTAGATGGATAAGTTGACGGCAAAAAAGAAGATCGATAGGCTTCGGGAGCAGATTCGGCACCACGATCATCTCTATTATGTCCTGGACAAGCCGGAGATCAGCGATCAGGCATACGATAAACTGTTTAAAGAACTGGAAGCGCTGGAGAAGCAATTCCCCGATCTAATAACCTCCGATTCGCCAACTCAAAGAATCGGCGGCGAGCCGTTAAAGGCGTTCAAGACGGTCACTCACAAAACCCCATTGCTTTCGATCGATAACGTGAACAGCGAAGAAGACCTGCTGGACTTTGACCGCCGTGTGCGTGAAGCCCTGGGCAAAGAAAAGATCGAATATGTGGCGGAGTTAAAGATCGATGGGCTGGCTGTTTCGCTGATCTATAAAAAGGGCAAGTTTACGCAAGGTTCGACCCGCGGCGATGGAGTTCACGGGGAAGATATAACGCACAATCTGCGCACCGTTAAAGCTATTCCCTTAAGTCTTAACGAAGCGGTTGATCTGGAGGTCAGAGGCGAAGTTTATTTACCTTATGACGATTTCGTTAAACTCAACGAGGCAAGAAAAGACAAGGACGAAGCGATCTTTGCCAATCCCAGGAATGCCGCCGCCGGCTCGATCAGGCAGTTGGACCCGAAAGTAACCGCCGGCCGCCCGCTCAATATATTTGTTTATTACGGCATCGTGCCGAAGCTCAAGAAACATTACGAAATACTTGAACATTTGAAAAAACTGGGCTTTAAAGTCAATCCCAACATCCGGGTTTGCGAGGGCATCGGCGAGGCTTGGAAATATATCGAGAACTGGGAAAAGAAACGCGCCGACCTGCCTTATGAGATCGACGGAATAGTTATCAAGGTAAACAATCTGGCCGATCAGGAAGCTTTGGGATATACGGCGCGGGCGCCGCGTTGGGAAGTAGCTTTTAAATACCCGCCGATGCAGGCCGAGTCGGTCATTGAAGATATTCAGGTTCAGGTCGGCCGGACCGGCGCCATCACTCCCGTCGCCCATCTCAAGCCTGTCCATTTAGCTGGTGTGGTGGTCAAGCGGGCCACACTACATAACGAGGATGAGATCAGGCGCAAGGAGATCAAGATCAAGGACCACGTCAAGGTTCAGCGCGCCGGCGAGGTCATTCCCGAAGTAGTTGAAGTCATCAAAAGCAAGCGGACAGGGCATGAGAAAGAATTCGTGATGCCCAAAACCTGCCCGGTCTGCGGCGCCAAGATATTCAAGCCGGAAGGCGAAGCGATCGCCCGCTGTACGAACATTGCCTGTCCGGCGCAGGTTATGGGCCGCATTATCCACTTCACGACGCGCGAAGCCATGGACATGGAGCACGTCGGCCCGGCGCTAGTTAATCAACTGATCGAAAAGGGTTTTGTCAAAGACGCCGCCGACCTTTATTCGCTGACCAAAGAAGACATTAAGAAGCTTGAGCGGATGGCCGACAAATCGGCGCAAAACGTGATCAATTCTATCAAGGCAAGCTTGGACCGGCCGTTCGACCGTTTAATTTATTCCCTGGGTATCAGGATGGTCGGCAAACGGACCGCCCAACTGATCGCCGAGCATTTCTCTGATATTGACGAGCTGGCGAAGGCTTCGGCAGAAGAGCTTTCAGAGATCAAAGAGATCGGGCCAAAAGTTGCCGAAGCGATCGTTAATTTCTTCAGGGAAAAAGAGAATCATCGGTTTATTGAAAAATTGAAGAAAGCGGGGGTCAGGGTCAAGAGGCCAGGGACTAGGGGCCAGGGACTAGGACCATTGAAAGGCAAGACATTCGTTTTCACGGGTGGGCTTTCGCATTACACCCGGCCAGATGCGGAAGAGCTGGTCAGAAAACTCGGCGGCAACGCCAGCGGCTCCGTCTCCAAACGCACCGATTATGTCGTAGCCGGGACGGAACCGGGCTCGAAGTATGAGAAAGCGAAGGAATTGGGAGTGGAGATACTGACGGAAGCTGAGTTTGTGAAGATGATGAAAAAGCATGCGTGATTTTTGGAATCCTGCGAATGAACTTCGCGGCTTCCAAAAATGAAATGATATGTCGGAAACCTGCGGCTGAACGCCGCGGTTTCCTAAGAAAGAGGAGGATTTAAGATGCCTATTAATCATAAGATTTGGAAGATTCACGGCCATAAGCCTGAGGAGGTCCATGAGGTTGCCATTGATGAGAGGCGGGAGCTCGAAGAAATTATTTTCAATGACATAAGCATTTTAAATGAGGGTTGGCTTTTGATAGGCCGTCAAGTATCAACTTCAACGAATAAATATATAGACCTTTTAGCCATAGATAATAATGGAAATATTATAATAATTGAATTAAAAAGAGATCAAACCCCTCGAGAGGTGGTTGCCCAAGTCATTGACTATGCTTCTTGGGTTAAAACATTAAAATCAGAAAATATCTCCGACATATATAATAAATATGAAGAAAAATACTTAAAATCGGGACTATCATTTAACCAAGCATTTTTAAACAAGTATGGAATTGAGGTTGATGAGGAGAATATCAATACAAGCCATCAAATGATTGTGGTCGCTTCAAGTTTAGACTCAAGCACGGAACGGATTGTGCAGTATTTAAGTGAGTCAAATGTCCCAATTAATGTTATGTTTTTTAAAACATTTAAGGATTCAAACACGGTCTTTTTAAGTAGGGCTTGGCTAATTCCGCCTTTAGATGTAGAAAATAATGTTTTGGCAAGGTCTGAATCTGATCCATGGAATGGCGAATATTATGTCTCTTTTGGAGAATTTGGCTCCAGAAGTTGGGATGACGCTGTTAAATATGGGTTCATTTCTGCTGGTGGGGGAGTTTGGTATACCCAAACCCTTAACTATTTAAACCCTGGCGATAGAATCTGGGTAAATATTCCAAAAACAGGTTATGTTGGTGTTGGTATAGTTCAGGAATCAGCAAAAAGGGCGGATAGTGTTTTGTTCTATATTGGTGGGCAAACAAAAACAATTTATGACCTTCCTCGGCATGGGAACTACCATGAAGAGTATAAAACTAACGAGGATGACGCAGAATACATCGTAAAAGTTAAATGGGAAAAGACAGTGTCGAAAGAGAATGCAGTCAAAGAAATAGGATTATTTGGGAATCAAAACTCTGTATGCAAACCAAGGACCGACAGGTGGACTCACACAATCAATAGGCTTAAAGAAAAATGGGATATTAGAGAATAATTGAATGGCCAAGACATTCCATTACACATTTCGAACATATAAGAAAATGCAAGTGCTTGAGGGCGAGATAGCTAAAGATTTAGGTATCATATTTGATGAAGTATGCAAAACAAAAGGGTTTGAATTGATCGCTTTCAATGTCCTTGTTGATCACGTTCACATCTTGCTTCGAAAAGGGCTTGCTGACAGCAATGAATATGTTATGAAAATGGTTAAGGGGATCAGTTCCAGGGAGCTATTTAAGAAATATCCGGGAAATAGGTTTGAATTCAGGAAGCTTTGGGGGCGGGGTTATCACGCAGTTGAGGTTAAAGACCAGGAAGATTTAAAAACGAAAATTGATTATATTAATAATCAGATGATTAATGGCATTGATAAGAGAGCTTTGCGAGGCAGGAAACCGCGAAGTTCATTCGCCGGTTTCCTGCAGCCATTGGGAAGCCAACAATGAACGAAAAACTTAAACTCGTTAAAAATCTCCTCGAAAAACGCTCCGCCCGGCGCAAAGAGGGGAAATTCGTTATCGAGGGGCCGCACTTGATCGAAGAGGCGGGCGATAAGGTCAATTTTATTGTTTATTGCGAAAAACTGCCGATCGTGAAAAAGTTGGAGGAAGAAGGGGTTCCGGCTATTAAAGTCTCAAAAGAGCAGTTCGAAGAGGTTTCCGGCGTTGAAGCACCTCAAGGCGTACTGGGAGTCGTTAAACTGTTTGATTATCAATTCCGGGACGTTATCAAAGAAGATAAGACGTTAATCGTTTTCTGCGTCGGAGTTCAGGACCCCGGTAATCTCGGCACGATTATCCGCTCAGCCGACGCTTTCGGAGCCAGTGGCGTCATTCTTTCTAAAGGCACTGTCGATCTATACAATCCGAAAGTCGTCCGCTCAACCATGGGCTCGCTCTTCCACCTGCCGATCTTTAATACCGAAGACGAAGTAGAAACCATCGAGCATTTGAAGCAGAAAAATGTTAAAATAGTTGCCACAACGGTCTCGGCGAGGAAGAATTGCTTCGAAGCGGAACTGAACAAGAGCATTGCTATTTTAGTCGGGAATGAAGGGGCAGGGTTGGACAAAGAGATCGTTAAACTGGCCGACGAGGAAGTTAAGATACCGATGGTCGGCAAGGCGGAATCGCTGAACGTCGGAATTTCAACTGCGGTCCTTTTATACGAAGCGTTAAGGCAACATGGAAGATAAGATAAAACAATTAAAAGAAGAAGCATTGAAAGCGATCGGGGAGACACAAACGATCGCTTCTTTGGATGAAGCGCGGATCAAATACGCCGGCAAAAAGAGCGATCTGCAGGAATTATTAAAGTCGCTGGGCTCGGCCGCGCCGGAAGAGCGCCCGAAGCTGGGCGCCCTGGTCAATGAAGCGAAAACAGCGATCGAACTGGCGTTAAGCGGCCGCAAAGCCGCGCTGCAGAAGAGCGAGCAGACCAAAAAGATCGCGGCGGAAAAAGTCGATATCACTATGCCGGGCAAAGGGATCAGGCGCGGGCATATCCATCCGCTGACTCAAGTCATGGAAGAGGCCAAAGCCATCTTTATCCGGATGGGCTTTGAGATCGCCGAGGGGCCGGAAGTCGAGACCGATTATTATAACTTTGACGGCCTGAACATCCCGCCGCACCATCCGTCGCGCGACATGTGGTCGACTTTATTTATCAAAGACGACATTTTATTAAGGACGCACACTTCACCCGTCCAGATCAGGGTGATGGAAAAGAAAAAACCGCCGCTGGCGATCATCGCGCCGGGACGCGTTTATCGCCGCGACTCCGACGCCAGCCATTCGCCGATCTTCCAGCAGTTAGAGGGCTTTCTGGTCAATAAACAGGTGACGTTTGGCGACCTCAAAGGCACGCTGACCGAATTCTTGAGGCAGATGTTCGGTAAAGATAAGAACGTTAGGTTCCGGCCGAGCTTTTTCCCTTTCACCGAGCCCTCGGCCGAGGCAGACGTGGAATGCGTGATGTGTAAAGGCAAGGGCTGCCGGCTGTGCAAAGATACCGGCTGGATCGAGATACTCGGCTCCGGCATGATCGACCCGAACGTCTTTAAAGCCGTCGGCTACGACCCGGAAAAATACAGCGGTTTTGCCTTTGGCATGGGGATCGACCGGATCACGATGTTGAAATACGGGATCGATAACATACGTTTACTTTATGAGAATGACGTCCGCTTTCTGGAGCAATTTTAATGAGAGTCCCAATAGATTGGCTTAAAGAGTTAATTATCTTCCGGTCGAGCCCGGGTCAGGTCGCGCAAATGCTGACCATGGGCGGATTGGAGACGATCCTCCTGCCGGATGACATCCTGGAAGTCGATGTTTTGCCCAATCGTTCGGATTGCTGGAGCGTCCGCGGGATCGCGCGCGAGGTTTCCGCCCTGACTAAATTCAAACAAAAACCGATCAAGACCAAACTTAAAGAATCATTCAAAAAGCTTAACAGTGCCGTTAAAGTCGAGGTCCGCGATAAGGACCTCTGTCCGCGTTATATGGCCCGGGTGATCGAGAACGTCAAGGTTGCCGATTCGCCGGAATGGCTCAAGAAACGGCTGGAGCAGGCGGGGATGCGGCCGGTCAATAACGTGGTCGACGTAACAAATTATCTTCTGCTGGAGCTCGGCCAGCCGATGCATGCGTTCGATTCCGCGCTGGTCAAAGACCAGTTCATCATCGTCCGCCGGGCCAATCCCGGCGAAAAGGTCGTGACTCTTGACGGCAAAGAGCACAAACTGGAATCCGATATGCTGGTCATCGCCGATCCCGACAAAGCGATCGCCGTAGCCGGGACGATGGGTTGTGCCAATACCGAGGTCAGCCCGGCGACTAAGAGCGTGATACTCGAATCCGCCTATTTCAACCCGATCTCGATTCACAAGACCTCGAAACAGCTCAAGACGAGAAGCGAATCCTCGGTCCGCTTTGAGCACGGGGTTGACTGGAACGCGGTGGAAGAAGCGCTCGACCGCGGCGCCGCGCTGATCGCGGAACTCGGCCGGGGCGAGGTCTTAAAAGGCAAAGTCGATGCCATCGGCCAGGAAATGAAACCGAAAATCATCGAACTGCGTTTTGACCGCGTCACCAAAATGCTGGGGATCGAGATACCGCAGGGCGATATCACCAGCGTTTTGAAACGGTTGGGCTTCCAGGTAACAAATCCTAAAGGCGGTATTTCCAAAGTCGAGATACCGCTGTTCCGCGCTATGGACGTTGAGCGCGAGATCGACCTGATCGAAGAGATCGCCCGGATCTGGGGCTATAACCGGATCGATCCAACCATGCCTAATATCGCTTTCCCCGGTAAAGATGTCGACCGGGAAGACGCTCTAAGGCATAAAGTCAGGGAAATATTAGCCGGCTGCGGACTGAATGAGGCCCAATCTTACAGCATGCTGGGGCCGAAAGATTTTGAAAACACGGGGACTCCTTCGGATAAAGCGGTCAAAATAGCCAATCCGCTGACGATCGAAGAGAGCATTATGCGGGTCAATATGCTGACCGGTCTATTAAAAACCGCCGTCCACAACCAGAACCGCGGGATCGATAATATTTTCCTCTTTGAGATCGGCAAGGTTTTCCTGCCGTCGAAGGGAAAGCTGCCGGATGAGAAATGGTTGTTAGGTGGTTTGGTGGTTGGGTCACCGTTCATGAGCGCGCTTGATAAAGGCGAAGTCGATTATTTTTATGTCAAGGGAGTGATCGAGAACCTTTGCCGGGGCCTGGGGATCGAAATGCCGGCGGTCGCGGGCAGCGATAATTATCTATTACAGCCGGGGAAGGGAGCGCAGGTTGAGGGGCTCGGGATATTCGGCGCTCTGCATCCGGACATCCAGCGCAACTTTGAGCTTACAAAGCCGGCTTTCTTTTTTGAACTAGATCTCGACGCTTTAGTAAAACTGGCTGCGGTGGAAAAAAAGCTTGAGCCGCTGCCCAAATTCCCTTCAATGTCCCGCGACATCTCAATGGTTATCCCGGCCGACCTGGATAACCAGACGATCATTGAAACGGTGCAGAGAGCCGGCGGCGAATTGGTGGAAGATGTCTTCCCGTTCGATAAGTATAAAGACAGCGCGGCTTACCGGATCGTTTATCGCCACCCTGGGCACACGCTGACCGAGCAGGAAGTCAATACCAAACACCAGGAAATAGTCCAGGCGCTAACGTCCAAGCTGATGGTACGACTGCGAACCTAACATGGCTGACTTAACCCCGATGGCCCGGCAATATCAGGAGATCAAAGCCCTCCACAAGGACGCTATCCTCTTTTTTCGCCTTGGCGATTTTTACGAGATGTTCTACGACGACGCCGAGCTGGCGTCGCGCGAGCTTGACCTGACGCTGACCGGCCGAGGCAAGGATGACAACCGGATGCCGATGTGCGGCATTCCTTACCACGCGGCAGAGGGCTACATCGCCAAGCTGATCGAAAAGGGCTATAAGGTCGCCATTTGCGAGCAGGTTGAAGACCCTAAACTCGCTAAAGGGCTGGTTAAGCGCGACATTATCAGGATCGTTACCCCGGGGACCGTGCTCGAATCTTCCATGCTGTCTGACAAGACGAATAATTACCTCATGGCTGTTAATCATGAAAAGGGCAGCTTCGGCATGGCGTTCGTTGATGCTTCAACCGGCGAATTTAAACTGACTGACTTTGACTCCCTTGAGAAATTAACCGATGAAATAAAAAGGATCATGCCGGCAGAAATAATTGTGTCGGACGTTTTTCCCGAGGAACCGCGACGTTTAGTCGCAGGTTCCTCATTCAAGGATATTTACGATAACGAAACAGCGATCGAAAAACTTTTGGAACATCTTAAAGTCAAATCGCTGGAGTCGTTCGGTCTGACAGGCAAAGAAGTCGCTCTGGGCGCAGCGGCGGCCATTCTTGATTACCTTAAAGAGACCCAAAAGACAACCCTCGGCCATATTAACGCGCTAAAGCCCTACCACACCGAGGACTATATGTTCATTGATGCGGTAACGAGAAGAAATCTTGAACTAACACAAACCGCCCGCGACAAATCGTTCCGGGGCAGTTTGATCTGGGTTTTGGACCGGACAAAAACCTCGATGGGCAGTCGGTTGTTGAAGCAGTGGCTGCTGCAGCCGTTACTATCGGTTCCAAATATTGAGCAAAGATTGGATGCGGTAGATGAGTTATTCAACAACGGCCTGCTTCGCTCGGAGCTGGGGGAAGGGCTAAAGAAGGTCTTCGATATCGAAAGATTAACCGGCAAAGTCGCGACGCAATCAGCTAATGCCAGGGATTTGGTCTCGTTGAAGGAATCATTAAGACAATTGCCAAGAATAGTGACGCTGCTTGATGATAGCAAGTCGGAATTATTAAAGGAGCCGCGACGTTCAGTCGCAGGATCCTTTAATCAGGAAATAATTGAGTTAATCTCCAAAGCGATCGTTGAAGACCCTCCGTTCGTCATCAAAGAAGGCGGGCTGATCAAATCGGGCTTTAACGCTGAACTGGATGAGCTTAAAAAAGCAACCGGCGGCGGCCGGCAGTGGATAGCCGAACTGGAAGCGTCGGAGAGGAAGCGGACCGGGATCAAGTCGCTCAAGGTCGGCTTTACCCGAGTTTTCGGTTATTTCATCGAGGTGACGAATTCGAACGCCGATCAGGTCCCCCCGGATTACATTAGGAAACAGACGCTGGTCAATGCCGAACGATTCATCACCCCCGAACTTAAGGAGAAAGAATCGCTGATCCTCAATGCCGATGAGCGGATGAAAGAGCTGGAATACCAGATCCTCTGCGACGTCCGCCAGCAAGTATCTGCCTACACCAAACAACTCCAAGCCGCGGCCGCAACGATCGCCCAAACCGACGTTTTGCTTTCTTTGGCTGAAGTGGCGGTGGAAAATCATTATTGCCAACCAAAATTACGAATTACGAATGGCGAATTACGAATTAAGGATGGAAGACATCCGGTCGTTGAGAAAACACTGGGAGAATTCCAGTTCGTGCCTAATGACGTTGAATTAGATGATAAGCAAACATTCCTGCTGATCACCGGGCCGAATATGGGCGGCAAATCAACCTATATGAGGCAAGCGGCGTTGATCTGCCTGATGGCGCAGATCGGCTCGTTCGTGCCGGCCAAATCGGCCGAGCTTTGCCTGATCGACCGGATCTTCACCCGGATCGGCGCCATGGACGATATCTATTCCGGCCAATCGACGTTCATGGTCGAAATGATCGAAACGGCCAATATTCTTAACAACGCGACCGAAAATAGTTTAATAATATTGGATGAGATCGGTAGGGGCACGGCGACTTTCGACGGCATGTCGATCGCAGCAGCGGTCGCCGAATATATTCACACTAAACTCAAGGCCAAAACATTATTTGCCACTCACTATCACGAGATCACCCAGCTGGCCGATAAGCATCCGGGCATGAAAAATATAAACGTTACCGTCAAAGAAGAGGGCGATAAAATAACGTTCCTGCATAAGATCGCCGACGGGCCGGCTGACCGCTCTTATGGCATTCAAGTCGCCAAACTGGCCGGCTTGCCGGAAGAGGTTGTGAAAAGGTCAAAAGATATATATAATACTTTGGAAATGGTCGAGAACGATCTGGGTAAAACCAAGAAAACACGATTTAAATCTGGTTCGACACGGATCAAAGGACCCGAAAGCAGCGATCAGCCAAGTCTTTTTTAGGGTAAGAAATGAAAAAAATATTATTGGGCATATTTCTTGTTTTAATAGCGCAAACGGTTTGGGCGAACCACTCAGCTATGATCGGCGGCGCTCGCGACGGGCTGGGGCTGGGCATGGCAACGGAGCGATCATTTACTGATTATTTTACCGGCCGGTTTGGAGTTGAAGCGACTACCGGCGAAGATCTCACTTTTGCCGGCGACAATCCGTTCCTCATCTTTGCCGGGCTGAAAATGCCGCTGGTCACGATCAAGGACGAACCGATCGCCTGGGGGTTTGGTTTTGTCGGTAATTACGGCGCGCGGACCGAGCAGGGCGAGTATCTATCTTTGATCTTTGAAAAACTATATAATAACGATGCTTATTTTCTCGAGACCGGCCTGGATTGGTTCGGCGATCACGGGCATGTGGAAGCCCAGGTCGGCTATCGGTTCTTAAGTTATTGACGCTTGAGCTTTAATTTTTTAAGAAAGGGGTATTTGAAATGAAAAAGGTTATGATCGGCGTTTTGTTTGTCGGGTTACTGATGGGTTGTTCACAAGCGGCGGTTCCGGAAATAGTCGGCGGAGTGAGGGATGGGCTGGCTATCGGTCTGCAGCTGGAGGCGGGCGTCGCCCGTAATTTGACAGCCCGGGGCGCGATCGAATTTAATTCCGGCAATCAGCCGGTTTGCGCTCTGATCGGCGGAAAAATACCTTTGACCGCGATCGGCCGGATGCCGCTCGGCCTCGGCCTCGGCCTGGTCGGCTACTTTGGCAACAATAAGAATGACGTCGGTTTTTCTCTGACTTTTATCCTTAACCGGATGCTTGATGTCGAGCCGCTCTTTCTGGAGTTCGGCGTTGACGTGGCCGGCAAAGGGCGGCCGGTCTGCCAGTTCGGCTATAAAATTTACTAAAGCCGGAAACTTGACTCTGGCGAAGAACGCTTGACAGGTCGCGGCTCAACGTCTAAAATGCCAGCGAGCTTAAATTCTTTTATATAATTATAAAAAGGAGGTGGAGAGAAATGGCAGCAGTCAAAGCTTATTGCGTCAAATGCAAAAAGAAACAGGACATGAAAAATCCTAAAGAGGTTACGATGAAGAACGGCAGGAAAGCCTCCAAAGGCGAGTGCCCGGAATGCGGCACTAAAATGTTCAGGATCGGCGGATAGTTTGTTTTCTAACTAGTTAGAAAAAGGTCGCGGCTTCAATTGAGGTTCGCGGCCTTTTTTGTTATAATTACGTATCCAAATGCCTCACAGAGACAAATTTATTCATCTGCATACCCACACGGAGTACAGCCTGCTGGACGGTGCTTGCCGCATCCCTGACCTGATCGCCAGGGCCAAAGAGCTGGGGATGCATTCTCTGGCGGTCACCGATCACGGCAACATGTACGCGGCAATTGAGTTTTACCTCAAAGCCAAAGAAGCGGGGCTCAAGCCGATCATCGGCTGTGAAATGTATGTGGCGCCGCGCACCAGGTTCGATAAAGAGACCAAAGAAGACCGCTCACCGCACCATATGACCTTCCTGGCCAAAGACAGGACCGGCTATAAGAACCTGCTTAAATTGGCCTCGCTGGCCTCGATCGAGGGCTTTTATTCCCGGCCGAGGATCGATCGCGAACTGATGGAAAAATACCGGGAGGGGTTGGTGGTGCTCTCCGGCTGCGCCAGCGGCGAGATCCAGCGTGCTCTGCTGGCCGGCAATCCCGAGGCGGCGCGCGAGTCGGCCGAATATTTCAAAGGCCTCTGGGGGGAGGATTTCTACCTCGAAATAATGGACTTCAACCTGCCGGAATTCAAGGAACTCAAAGCCATGATGCTGAAACTCTCGAAAGAGACCGGTATAGCCATGGTCGCCAGCAACGACGTCCATTGTGTCCGCCAGGCAGACGCTTATACGCAGGATGTCCTGCTTTGCATCCAGACCAACTCGTTCGTCAACGATGAAAAGCGGATGAGGTTCAGCAGTAAAGATTTCTATCTCAAATCGTACGAAGAGATGATGGAGAGGTTCGCGGATATGCCGGAAGCATTGGCCAGGACGGTCGAAATAGCGGCGAAATGTAATTTGGAAATAGAGACCGGCGTGCTTCATCTGCCTAACTTTACGGTACCGGCGGGAGAAACACCCGAATCTTTCCTCGAAAAACTGACCTGGGACGGGATCAAGAAAAAATACGGCACGCTGCTGCCGCCCGAAATTATCGACCGGGTCAAGTATGAACTGATGACGATCGAAAAAATGGAATACGCGTCTTACTTCCTGATCGTCTCCGATTTCATCAACTGGGCGAAAACCAACGGGATCCAGGTCGGCCCGGGTAGGGGTTCGGCCGCCGGCAGTATCGTCGCTTACGCGCTGGGCATCACGAACATCGAGCCGCTGAAGTACGGCCTGATCTTTGAGCGGTTCCTCAACTTGGAGCGCATCTCGATGCCCGATATCGACGTCGATTTCTGCTTCGAGCGGCGCGGCGAGGTCATCGAGTACGTGACGAAAAAATACGGCAAAGACCACGTGGCGCAGATCATCACCTTCGGGACCATGGCGGCCCGGGGGGCGATCCGCGATGTCGGGCGGGTGCTGCAGGTGCCGCTGCCCGAAGTCGACAAGATCGCCAAGCTGGTGCCGTTCGGTCCCGACATCACGTTGAGCAAGGCGCTGGAAAGCGTGAAAGAATTAAAGGCGCTGTATGAAAACGATCCGAAGATAAAAAGCCTGCTCGATACCGCCCTGCAGATCGAGGGCGCCGTCAGGCATGCCTCCGTGCACGCCGCCGGCGTCGTAATTTCTCAAGCGCCGGTCGTGGAATACGCTCCGCTGCAGCAGCTGGATGAAAATGTCCTCGTCACCCAATACACCATGGAGGACCTGGAAAAGATCGGGCTGTTAAAAATGGATTTCCTCGGCCTGCGCAACCTGACGATGATCGCCCAAGCGGTCGAGATACTGAAAAAGAACCGCGGCGTGGAACTCGACATGAACACCATTCCGATGAACGATCTCAATACTTACAGCCTGTTCTCGGCCGGGGAGACGATCGGCGTGTTCCAGCTGGAAAGCCGGGGCATGCGCGCCCTGATCAAGGACCTGCGGCCGTCGACGTTCGAAGAAATTATCGCCTTGCTGGCCCTTTACCGTCCCGGCCCGCTGGAGAGCGGCATGGTCGAGGATTACGTCAAACGCAAGCAGAGAAAAGTGCCGATCAAATATGAACTGCCCGAGCTGCAGCCGATCCTGAAAGAGACCTACGGCGTCATCCTTTACCAGGAGCAGGTCATGGAGATCGCCAGCAAGATCGCCGGCTTTTCGATGGGCCAGGCGGATGTCCTGCGCGCCGCCATGGGCAAGAAAAAAGTCAAAGAGATGGAGATGCAGAAGGAACACTTTATCGAAGGGGCGGTCAAGCGCGGCGTGTCCAAGCATAAGGCGACAGAGCTGTTCAATCTTTGCGCCAAGTTCGCCGGCTACGGCTTCAATAAGTCGCACTCGACTTCTTACGCGTTCATTTCTTACCAGACGGCGTTCCTCAAAGCCAATTACCCGGCCGAGTTCATGGCCGCGCTGCTCACTTCCGTCATGGGCAACACCGATAAGGTCAGGCTTTATCTTTCCGAAGCCAAGAAGATGGGGTTAAAGATCCTGCCGCCCGACGTCAACGAAAGCGACCGCAATTTCACTTCCACCAAAGACGGCATCCGCTTCGGCCTGACCGCGATCAAGAACGTCGGCATCGCGGCGATCGATTCGATCATTCAGGTCAAGTCAACCGACGGACCGTATAAATCTTTTGACGATTTTTATCGCCGGGTCGATCAACGGACCGTCAATAAAAAAGTGGTGGAAAGCTTGATCAAGGCCGGCGCTTTCGATTCATTCGAGCGGGGCAGGGCCTTTCTCCTGACGAATTACGAAAAAATGATGTCAAGCATCAATGCCGACCTAAAAGAGCGGGCGAACGGGCAGGAAATGCTGTTCGAAGTCAAATCCGAAGCCAGAAGACCGAAACCCGAAACCGAGATCAAAACAGTTGATGTTGCCGAGTTTTCGCCCGATCAGCTGTTGCGCATGGAAAAAGAACTCCTGGGTTTATATATCTCCTCGCACCCGCTGGAGCGACTGCGCGATTCGCTGGAAGCCCAGACCACCGTCAGCGTGGCCGATATCGCCGAGATGAGCGAGGGCGAGCAGGTCAAGGTCGGCGGTTTGTTGTCCGATTGCAAACGGATCGTAACCAAGCGCGGCGACACGATGTTACTGGCCAACCTGGAAGACCTGACCGGCAGCATCCCGCTGGTCGTCTTTCCAAAGGCCTATGAAAAGTGCGCCCCGTTCCTAAACGATGACGAAGCGGTGATCGTCAAAGGCAAGCTCAATCGCGATTTCCGCACTGAAGAACTGAATGTCCAGGCGGAGTCGGTCGAGCCGCTGGAAGAGCTGGAAAAGGTGCGCTCCCTGCACGTCGAATTCGTCGATATCAAGGACAAACAGGTGCTGGATATGATGAAGGATGTCCTGGCGCTCCATCGCGGCACCGACCCGGTCTTTATCCGCACAGACGGCAAGAGCGTGGAGCTGAACCGGTCGTTCTGGGTCGAGATCAACCCCGACCTGGTCGAACAGCTGGAGAAATTATTGGGAGACGGCGCGGTCAACGTAGAATTTAAGGTTCACAAGAAAAAAGATGTCGAAGAGATGATGCGGGCCCAATTATAAAGGAGGTCGTTATGGATATCAGTAAAATTAAATTTGATGATAAAGGGCTGGTCCCGGTGATCGCGCAGGACTATAAGGACGGCGCGGTGTTGATGCTGGCTTATATGAACAAGGAATCGCTTGAGAAAACGCTGGCAATGAAAGAGATGGTCTACTGGTCGAGGTCAAGAAAGGTGCTCTGGCACAAGGGCGACACTTCCGGCCACATTCAAAAAGTCAAAGAATTGTATTATGATTGTGATGCCGACGCTATTCTGGCCAAGATCGAGCAGATAGGCGACATCGCCTGCCACACGGGCAACCGGAGTTGTTTCTTCAATAAAATGATCTAGGGAGTATTAATGGAAGCGGAAAAGATCGTAATTAAAGGCGCGCGGGAGCACAACCTCAAGAATGTGCACCTGGAGCTGCCGCGCAACAAATTCATAGTTTTTACCGGTATCTCCGGCTCAGGTAAATCGTCACTGGCTTTCGACACGATCTACGCCGAGGGACAGCGCCGGTATGTGGAATCGCTGTCGGCTTACGCCCGCCAGTTCCTCGAGCAGATGCGCAAACCGGACGTTGACTACATAGAAGGGCTGTCGCCGGCGATTTCCATCGACCAGAAAGCTCCTCCCAGAAACCCGCGCTCAACCGTCGGCACCGTCACCGAAATATACGATTATATGCGCTTATTGTTCGCTAACATCGGCGGGCCGCATTGTCCCAAATGCAGCCGCAAGATCGAGCGGCAGACGGTCCAGCAGATCGTCGACAAGATCTTCAAATTACCCGAAGGGACGATGGTCAATCTGCTGGCACCGGTCATCCGCGGCAAAAAAGGCGAATACAAAGAGCTGTTCACCGACGTCGCCAAGGACGGCTTTTTGCGGGTCAGGGTCGATAAAAAGATCTATGAGATCGCCGATGTGCCGGGCATCAATAAAAAAACACGCCACAACGTTGAGATCGTGATCGACCGGTTGACGATCAAAGCCACTAATAAAAAGCGGATGGCCGAATCGGTCGAGACCGCGCTCAAGTACGGCAACGGCCTGGTCATCGTTAATTATGGCTCAAAAGAAGACGTCTATTCGGAAAAATTCGCCTGTCCCGATTGCGGCATCTCGCTCGATGAGATCACGCCGCGCATCTTTTCTTTCAATACTCCGTACGGGGCTTGTCCCGTCTGCGACGGGTTGGGAGACAAACTCGAATTCGATCCGGACCTCATCCTGCCCGACAAAAATTTAACTATCGGTGAAGGGGCGATCGCGCCCTGGGGCGAAGCGGCTTCTTATTATTTGCAGAAACTTCGCGCCGTTGGCGAGCAATACGGGTTTGACCTCAACACGCCGATCAAAAAGCTGACCAAAGAGCAGTTGAACGTGATCCTCTACGGCAGTAAAAAACCGATCAGGTTTAAGTACGAGATGAATCGCGGCTACTGGGAGCATGAGGGGGAATACGAAGGGGTCCTTAATAATCTCAAACGCCGCTATTACGAGACCAAATCGGAGAATGTCCGCTATTATCTTTACCGTTACATGAGCTCGGTGCCGTGCGCCGCCTGCCAGGGCCAGCGTTTGCGGCCGGAAAGTTTAGCCGTCAAGATCGGTGGACAGTCGATCGCGCAGGTATCGGCTTTGCCGATCAAGAAGGTCTCCGAGTTTCTCGACGGGTTAAAATTGACCGAGCGGGAGCAGACGATCGCCAAGCAGATCATAAAAGAGATCCGAGCTCGGTTAAAGTTCCTGATCGACGTCGGTCTTGATTACGTGACTTTGGACCGGCAATCCGCCTCGCTGTCCGGCGGTGAAGCTCAACGGACCCGGTTGGCAACCCAGGTCGGTTCCGGCCTGGTCGGTGTCCTTTACATTCTCGATGAACCTTCGATCGGCCTGCATCAGCGCGACAACCGGCGGCTGATCGAGACGCTGTTCCGTTTAAGAGACCTGGGCAATACGATCATTGTCGTTGAACACGACGAAGAGACGATCCGGTCGGCCGACCATTTAGTTGATATTGGGCCGGGAGCGGGCCGGCACGGCGGCGAGATCATCGCCGAAGGTTCGCTGTCACAACTGCTTTCTTCGCCAAAATCGCTTACCGGTAAATATCTTTCTGGCAAGCTGGAGATCGAGACGCCGAAAGCCAGGCAAAAAGGCAATGGCAATTTTTTAACTATTAAGGGTGCCAAATTCCATAACCTTAAAAATATCGATGTCTCTTTTCCTCTCGGCACGTTCACCGCGGTAACCGGCGTCTCCGGCTCCGGGAAAAGCTCCCTGATCAACGACATTTTATACAAAGCGTTATCAAAGTATTTTTACCGGTCGATCGAAAAGGCCGGGACTCACGATAAGATAACCGGGATCGAGAACATCGATAAAGTCGTCATCATCGACCAGACGCCGATCGGCCGGACGCCGCGCTCAAATCCGGCGACCTATACCGGTGTTTTTGATCATATCCGCGAACTCTTCACGTTGACGCAGGAGTCGCGCATGCGCGGCTATAAGAACGGCCGGTTCTCGTTTAACGTCAAGGGCGGGCGCTGCGAAACCTGCCACGGTGACGGGCTGGTCAAGATCGAGATGCACTTTCTGCCCGATGTCTATGTGCCTTGCGACACCTGCAAAGGCGAACGGTACAACCGTGAAACACTGGAGGTCTATTATAAAGGTAAGAATATCTCGGACATTTTAAAGCTGACCGCAGATGAGGCTTTGGAATTCTTCCAGCACATCCCGCAGATCAACCGCAAACTGCGGTCCCTGGTCGATGTCGGCCTCGGTTATATCAAACTCGGCCAGCAGGCGACGACGCTCTCTGGCGGCGAAGCCCAGCGGGTCAAGCTGGCGACGGAGCTGGCGGCGCGCTCGACCGGCCGCACGCTTTATCTGCTCGACGAGCCAACGACCGGCCTGCACTTTGATGATATTAAAAAGCTATTAGAAGTCCTTCATCGTCTCGTCTCGACCGGCAATTCGGTCATCATGATCGAACACAACCTGGACGTGATCAAGACCGCCGACCACGTGATCGACCTGGGGCCGGAGGGCGGGGATGAGGGGGGCAGGGTGATCGCGGCCGGAACACCCGAAGAAGTAGCGAAGAATCCTCAGAGCTACACCGGAAAATACCTAAAGAAGGTACTCTTATGAACTTCAAACCTCCAACATCCAACTTCAAAACAATAACCAATAATCAAATATCAAATTCAAAAGATTGTGCATTGGGCCTTAAAAATTGGGATTTGTTTGGATGTTTGAAGTTTGAGGTTGGAAGTTTAAGATAATGTCATTCGCGCAAAGCGTCCTGGTCTTAATAATATTAATTATTGTCGTGGTCTATATAACGATCTGGAAAGGCCAGTACAAACCACCGAAGTATCCGGGATTCGGACAGTAATTCTTAGAGACTTTGAGTCTTTGAGGCAAAAAATGCCTCTAAGTCTCTAAGACTCAAAGATATCTTTTTCTTGAATAAATGAGTAAAGAAGGTTAAAATTAATAAACTATGGCCGATGAGAGAATTCCCCCGCAAAACTTAGCCGCCGAACAATCGGTCATCGGTTCCATGCTGCTCGACAAGAACGCCGTCGTCCGCGTGATCGAACTGCTCCGGCCCGACAGCTTTTACCGCGACGCCCACCGCTTTATCTATGAAGCGATCCTAGACCTCTTTGACCGCGGCGAACCGGTCGACCTGGTAACCGTGACAGAAGCCTTAAGAAAATCCGGCAAACTTGACGCGGTCGGCGGGGCCGTTTATGTGACCGACCTGATCAATTCCGTGCCGACCTCCGCCAACGTGGAGCACTACGCCAAGATCGTCGAAGAAAAATATGTCTTGCGCCGGCTGATCGAATCCGGCACCCAGATCGTTTCGGCCGCCTTTTCGGAGCCGGAAGACGTCGACCAGATCCTCGACGAGGCGGAAAAGAACATCTTTGATATCGCCCTGAAGCGCAGCCGCGAGGGCTTCCACAAGATCGATTCGGTCATTAAACGGGTGCTCGATAAGATCGATTCGCTCTACGGCAAAAAAGAGGCCATTACCGGGACGCCTTCGGGTTATCCCGATCTTGACCAGCTGACCGCCGGTTTCCAGAACGCCGACCTGATCATTATCGCGGCGCGCCCGTCGGTCGGCAAGACCGCTTTTGCTTTAAATATCGCCCAGCAGGTCGCGATCAAACACAACATCCCGGTCGCCATCTTTTCGCTGGAAATGAGCAAAGAACAGCTGGCGCAAAGGATGCTCTGTTCAGAGGCGGAAGTCGACGCCCAACGTCTCAAGACAGCCAGTTTATCCGATACCGGCTGGAAAAAGCTGACGCGGGCGCTGGGCAAGCTGTCCGAAGCGCCGCTTTATATCGACGACTCGGCTTCGATCACCGCCACGGAGATCAGGGCCAAGGCCCGCCGGCTCAAGATCGAGCGCGGGCTGGGGCTGGTCATCGTTGATTATTTACAGCTGATGAGGGGCCGGAACCGGATAGAAAATCGCGTCCAGGAAATTTCCGACATCGCCCGCTCGCTCAAAACGCTGGCCAGGGAACTCGATGTCCCGGTCATCGCCCTGTCACAGCTGTCGAGAGCGGTGGAGCAGAGGCCGGACCGGATCCCCCGGCTTTCCGACCTGCGCGAATCGGGTGAGATCGAGCAGACGGCCGATCTCGTCATGTTCATTCACCGCGAAGATTATTACAACCCGCAGTCCGATCGCGGCAATATTGCCGAAATTATGATCGCCAAGCAGAGAAACGGCCCGATCGGCACCGTGGAACTGGTTTTCCGCAAGGAGATCGCGAAGTTCTGCAGCAAAGAAACGCGCTATGAAGAAGTTACTTAGCGCGGTTTGCCTCTCTTTACTAATAATCTTTCCCCTCTACGCCCAGATCAAAGACCTGACAATAAACGCGGACCGGGTTTCGTATGAAAAAGAAAAGAACCGCGTCGAAGCGACCGGCTCGGTGGAAGTCAATTACCAGGACATCCTTTTACGCGGCCAGCACCTGATCTATAACTCTTCGGCCGAAACCTTTCACGCCGATAAGGGCTTTGTCTTCTTATACAACGGCACGACGCTGGAGGGCGAGACCCTTGACTACGATATCGCCGCGCGCCGCGGCACGGCCGACCGGTTTAATTTTCTCTACCGCGGCGTCATCCTGGGCGGTGGCTCCCTCAATTTTAACGACGAAAAATTCGATCTCAAAAGCGCCAACTTTACGACCTGTAACCTGCCCGGACCGCACTATCACGTGACCGCGGCGGACATCACGTTATATCCGAAAGACCGCTGGATGGTCGCCTACTGGGGCTATTTCTGGCTGGGCAAGATACCGGTCGTGCCCATGCCGACTTATGTTTATGATTTCAGCGGCAAGGAGAGGGCACAGACCCCTTTTCCGGACATCGGCTCGAACAGCGAAGACGGCGGCTACATCACCGAAACCCTGGCCTGGAACCTGCGCCGCGAGTTCAACGGCACATATTTATTAAGCTATTTCGCCAATAAGGGGCTGGGTTTGGGCGCGACGGCAAACTACAAAATTAACGGCCAAAATTCCGGCGATATCCGGCTGAACTGGAACGGCAAAGACAGGAGTTTCGGCGGCATAACGCATATTCTGTCGTTCGGCGACCAGGTCGAGGAGCGGGAAAAAACGCCGCTCGATTTTTCCCTTTCGCCCCAATACCGCCAGTACGAATTAGCCGTCACTCTTTCTTCCCGAGAAAGGATAAATTACCAGCGGGTCAGCCTGACGCCCAACCTTCAACTATATTCGCGCGGCGGCAGTTTGATCAGGCCGGAAGTGAAATACGATTACGAGATCGACGCGGGCCGCGTGGCCGAAGAGGGCAACACCAGATTGCTCCGCGGCGGCGGCAAGCTCAAGTTGTACGGCCGGCTGCCCGAAACACCAACCGGCTTTATCACTCCCTTTTTCCTGTGGGACTCGCTCTATTATTCCAGCGGAGCCAAATGGGTCAAGCCATCGCTCGGCCTGGAGGTCAACAAGCCCTTCTCGCGGGACCTCGCGCTCAGCGTCGGCTACCAGCACTATCTCTACTTTGACGGCTTGAGCCCGTTCAACTACGAACTCTACCGATTTCGAGCGGCGGACAAGCTCTCGCCTAATCTAATGTTCAAGCTGGGCGAAACAAAATGCCGGATCGCCGCTTCATATTATCTCGATAACTGGTCACCCGAGGACATAGATTACACTTTATTTTTTGTATTACACTGCTATAATTTAGAGGTCACTTATCGCTCGCTGCGCAATGAATTCATGCTGGGCTTTAGTTTAGCCACACCTTAATCAGCGGAAAGGGAAAAAACTATGTTCATTACGTTCGAAGGTCCGGAGGGTTGTGGCAAATCGACCCATTCCAAGCGATTGAAATCTTATATCGAAGGCAAGGGCTTGCGCGTCCTGCTGACCTTTGAGCCCGGCGGCACGCAGGTCGGCAAAGAGATCCGCTCGCTGCTGTTAAAACCGGAAAGCGTGCTGGATGAGACGACGGAAGTTTATCTTTTCGCGGCCGACCGGTCGGAACACGTCAGCAAGATAATTCTGCCGGCTTTGAACGAAGACAAGATCGTTATCTCCGACCGCTTCATCGATTCGACGCTGGCTTACCAGATCGGCGGCCGGCGCCTGCCCGAAGACCTGGTCAGGTACTTGAACATGGTCTCATCTAAAGGCCTGGTGCCCGACCTGACGTTTCTGCTCGATGTTTCGCCCGAGATCGGCTTGAAGCGCGCCACCCAGCACGGCAAAGCCGACCGGTTCGAGCAGGAAGCGATCGATTTCCATACGCGAGTGCGCAAGAGTTATCTGCGGATCGCCAAAGACGATCCCGCGCGGTTTGTGGTCATCAATACGGACGATCAAACGATCGAAGAGATACAGAACAAAATAAGGGAGACAATCGATGCAAAGCTCGGAGATCAGAACTAAATTCCTGGCCTTCTTTGAGGCCAAGGGCCATAAAGTGTTGCCCGGATCCCCCCTGGTGCCGACCGATCCCACGGTCCTTTTAACGCTGGCGGGCATGCTCCAGTTCAAGCCGATCTTTTTGGGCCAGGAAAAACCGGCCCATAAAAGGGCGACCACGGTCCAGAAATGCATGAGGATGAACGACGTCGAGAATGTCGGCGTAACGCCTCGCCACCACACCTTTTTTGAAATGCTCGGTAATTTTTCGTTCGG
Organism: Candidatus Margulisiibacteriota bacterium; assembly: GCA_028717325.1. Taxonomy (GTDB): domain Bacteria; phylum Margulisbacteria; class WOR-1; order O2-12-FULL-45-9; family XYB2-FULL-48-7; genus JAQUOB01. Next base: position 2,911 of record JAQUOB010000001.1, on the reverse strand, counting down.
CGATTATTTCAAAAAAGAGGCGATCCAGTTCGCCTGGGAGCTGTTGACCAAAGAATTCAAGATACCGGTGCAGAGATTAAAGATCGCGGTCTATGAAAAAGACGATGAGGCCTACGACATCTGGCACAAGGATATCGGCCTGCCCAAAGAGATCATCTTCCGGCTGGGCGAAGACAACAATTTCTGGGCGGTCGGCCCGACCGGCCCCTGCGGGCCATGTTCGGAGATCTATTATGATATGGGAGAGGGCAAGGGCTGCGGCAAGCCCGACTGTTCGCCGGGCTGCGACTGCGACCGGTTCCTCGAGGTCTGGAACCTGGTCTTTATCTCCTACAACCGCAACGAAAAAGGCGAACTGGTCCCGCTCAAGCAAAAAGGGATCGATACCGGCATGGGGCTGGAGCGGATAACCGCGGTCCTGCAGGGCGTTGACGATAATTTCGAGACCGACCTGTTCGCGCCGCTGATGAAAAAAGTCGAGGCGCTAAGATCGGCCGATTCGCCCGTTTCGGTCAGGATCATCGCCGACCACATCAGGGCGGTCACGCACCTGATCTCCGACGGGGTTTTTCCCTCCAACCTGGGCCGCGGCTACGTCCTGCGGCGGCTGATCCGGCGAGCTATTTCCCACGGCAAGCGGCTGGGCATTGATAAACCGTTCCTCAATGAGTTGTCCCGCGAAGTCATTGCCGATATGAAAGACGCTTATCCCCAATTGGCGGAAAAAGAAAATAATATTGTCGCGACGATCAAGGAAGAAGAGGAAAATTTCTTCGCCACGCTGGAGCAGGGGATGAAATGGTTCGCCGAGACCGCGGCCAAACACGCGGAGGACAAGCTGATCTCAGGCGCGGAGGTCTTTAAACTGCACGACACCTACGGCTTTCCGATGGAGCTGACGGTCGAACTGGCCAAAGAAAAAGGCATTAACATCGACCAGGCCGGTTTTGAAAAAGAGATGGAAGCCCAGAGAGAGCGGGCGCGCAAAGGCCAGCCGGCGGAGAAAAAGACCGACCTGACCGCGCTTGACCTCGCCGCCTATCCGGCGACCAATTTTGTCGGCTACGAAAAGAGCGCGGAAGAATCGAAAGTGATCGCGGTTTTTCCGTCGCACAACGTGGTCGTGCTCGAAAAGACCCCGTTTTACGGCGAGAGCGGGGGGCAGGCGGGCGATACCGGGATCCTCGCCTGGGACAAGAACGAGATCAGGGTCGTGAACACTTACATTTCGCCCCGGGGGATCGTTTTGCACGTGGTTGATGAATTGAAAGGGCTTAAAACCGATGTCCGGGTCAAGGCGCTGATCGATGTCTCTAAAAGAAAAGCGACCGAAGCTCACCACACGGCAACCCATCTCCTGCACCGGGCGCTGCGCGACCTGTTGGGCGAACACGTTAAACAAGCCGGCTCTTACGTCGGTCCGGAAAAACTCCGGTTCGACTTCAACCATTTCCACGCCGTCTCGCTCGAAGAACTGCAAAAGGTGGAACAGGCGGTCAACCGCAAGATCGCCGAAAAGATCAAAGTCGAGGTCCTGCGCAAATCGTACAAAGAAGCCGTGGCCATGGGCGCGATGGCGCTGTTCGGAGAAAAATACGGCGACCAGGTCAGGGTCTTGAAGGTTGATGATTACAGCACCGAACTCTGCGGCGGGACGCACGTCAAATCGACGGGCGATATCCAGTTTTTCAAGATCATCTCGGAAGGCGCGCTCGGTTCGGGGGTGCGCCGGCTCGAAGCGATCGCGGGCCAGACCGCCAAGGTTTTTGTCGTTTTCAAGGTCAAATCACTGCACGACGAAGTGGAGGGCATGATTCGCAAATACCGTCTGCTACAGATCGAGAAAGAGCAGTTGGGCGGTTCAAAAGGCATGGAGACCAATATCTTCGAGATCGAGCCGACGGAGCTGGAGCGGATAGCGAAAGCGATCGATAATCACGATTCGGTCAACGTTAACAAATTCCTTGACCATCTCTACGGCCGGGTCGACTGGCTGAAAGACCGGGTGGCCAAAGCGGAAAAGGAGATCGAAGGGCTCAAAGTAAAAAAGGCCAGGAGCGAAGCCGGCAGTTATCTCTCCGAGCTGGAAGAGATCGGCGGGGTCAAATCGCTGTTCAAGGTTTTTAAAGAAAACAACATGGACGTCCTGCGAACCGTATCCGATACCGTGCAAGAGCAGTTAAAATCATGCGTCCTGGTCCTGGCCTCGACTTGGCCGGGCCGCCTGGTCTATCTGATCACGGTAACTCCCGACCTGGTCGAAAAAGGGCTGTCGGCCAAAAAGCTGGCGGATGTTTTCTCCGGCCTGGTCGGCGGCAAGGGCGGCGGCAAGGAGACCAAAGTCGAAGGCGGCGGCAAAGATCCGACCAGGATCAAAGCCGGGTTCGAGGCGATAAGAAAGCTGATAACGTAATAAAACCAGGAACCTGCGAATGAACTTCGCGGTTCCTGGTTTTTTGGAAACCGCGACGTTTAGTCGCAGGTTTCCAAAGTTTAATAAGCTATGAGAATACTGGGTATTGATTTTGGAGATAAGAGAATAGGCGTCGCTATTTCCGATCCGCTGGGGATCATCGCCACCGGCATTGCCATGATCGGCAAGGGCGAAACCTTCGAGCCGGATATCAGGGAAATAAAAAGGCTGATCAAGAAATACGACGGCGTGGACGAGATCGTCGTCGGCCTGCCCAAGACCATGGCCGGAGCGATCGGCGTCCAGGCCGAAAAAGTCCTGGCCTTCATCGAGGCCCTGAAACAAGAGTTCAAGCTCAATATCGTCGCCTGGGACGAGCGGCTGACGACCGTCGAGTCGGAGCGGGTGCTGATCGAGGCCGGCCTGTCCCGCGAAAAACGCCGCCAGGTCATCGACAAATCGGCGGCCGCGGCCATCCTCCAAAATTATCTGGACCGC